>SVTA01000021.1 GCA_015064005.1 Oscillospiraceae bacterium | reverse complement strand
GGTGGTACGGGGCTTGTTGGTATAGACTCGCATCACCAACAGAAGCTTGTCAGCCACGCGCTCCTGCAAACGGGCAAGACGCTCGGCATATTCCAGCACCGGCGGCTCACTATCCACGGAGCAGGGGCCGATCAGTAGCACCGTTTTGTGACTTGTGCCGTTAAAAACATCCGCGATCTCGCGGTCACGCTGCGCTTTGATGGCAGCGGCTGCCGGAGATACGGGATAGGCTTGCTTAACTTCTTCAGGACTTGGGAGCTGACGCAGAAACTCCATCGACATAAAGCATCACTCTTTTCTTACATATTTTTTCATTTTTTTCGGGTAACCTCTTGACAATCGTGACACATTATGTTACACTCTTAACGGTTACACCCGTAACGGTTACGATTGTATCACTCCGTGACGTGATTGTCAACCGCAAAACGAGTCAGTGTGACAAAATGGAGGTTTTTGTTTATGCCTAAGGTTAGTGAATCCAACCGTCTGGCCAAGGAATGCATCGTGACGGCGCTGGTGGAGCTGATGAAGATCCGTGATTACGATTCCATCACCATCACCGATATCGCCCGCAAGGCCGGTGTTTCCCGTATGGCCTATTACCGCAATTATTCCTCGAAGGACGACATTCTCAACAAGTATATTGAAGAGGTGGGCGAGTCTATTCACAAAATGATCGCGGAAAGCCACAGCAGCTCTGTTCCCTACGATTATTTTTACGCCCTTTTTGAGCAGCTGGGCGAGTACAGTGATCTGGCCATCGTTGCCTATCGTGCGCACCTTGGCGAGCTGATCCTTTCCGCCTTGATCAAAAATATGTTTCTGACCTTCCCGCCGCAGGTACCCAGCATCACCGAGCGGTACCGCCGTTTTTATCTTGCCGGCGGCTTTTACAACGTATTTATCGAGTGGTTGAAGGGCGGCCTCCGCGAGGATCCCGCCACAATGGCTACCATTTGCGCGGAAATGGCTACCCAGGGCTGTCCCGAGCCATTTAATGAGGTGGGATAACATCACAATGAGCAACCAATCGCAAATGACCGTAGGCATTGTCGGGCTCGGCCTCATCGGTGGCTCTATGGCACGCGCCTTTGCCGCCGCCGGTTACCGAGTACTGGCGGTGGATAAAAGCGACCTCACCATGACCGCTGCGCGGCAGGAGGGGGTAGTAGCGGACACGCTCACTCCCGAAAACGCCGCCGAATGCGCGCTGCTGCTGCTTGCCGTGTATCCCGCCGCGGCCATTGAGGCCTTCCGTATGCTGGCGCCGCATCTTTCCCCCGCTGTGCTGGTCATGGATCTTTGCGGCACCAAGCGGCAGGTCACCGAGGCCTGCTTTGCCATCGCCGCGGAGCACGGCATCGATTACGTAGGCGGACATCCCATGGCAGGCACCCAGTTTTCCGGCTTTCAAAACAGCAAAGCCGATCTGTTTGTGGGGGCGCCGATGGTGCTGGTGCTGCCCGAAAAGCGGCACAGTATATTAAAAGAAAAGGCAATTTCTCTGCTCTCCCCTGCCGGCTTCGCTTCCTTCTCCGATACCACCGCCGAGATCCATGACCGGGTGATCGCCTTCACCTCCCAGCTGGCACACGTGGTATCCAACGCCTACGTCAAAAGCCCGCAGGCACAGATCCATCACGGCTTTTCCGCAGGCTCCTACCGTGACCTGACCCGCGTGGCGTGGCTGAACGAAACCATGTGGTGCGAGCTGTTTCTCGAAAATCGGGACTATCTTTCCGAGGAGATCGGTATCATCATCAACGCCCTTGCGGCGTACAAGAAATCGCTGGATGAAAACGATCCGGCAACCCTGACCGCGCTGCTCCGCGACGGACGCATCGCCAAGGAGCGGGCAGATCAAGAAAGCGAGATATCATGGAAACCGTTACCGTAAAGGCCTCGCGGTCTTATCAAGTTGAAATTGAAGGCGGCGCGCTGCCGACGCTGGGTGCCCGCCTTACCTCGCTTTTGCCCCGGGCAAAGCAGGTGATGCTGGTCAGCGACAGTACCGTAGCCGCGCTGTACGGCGAGATCGCCGAGACATCGCTTTGCGGGGCGGGACTGCAGGTGCATCGCTTCGTATTTCCCAGCGGCGAGGCCTCCAAGACACCCGCAACACTTTGCGCGCTCTGGTGTGCGCTGGCCGAGGCGAGTCTTTCCCGCACCGACGCCATCGTAGCCTTGGGCGGCGGCGTAGTGGGAGATCTCTCCGGCTTTGCGGCCGCCACCTATCTGCGCGGCATCGCCTGCTATCAGGTGCCCACCACGCTGCTGGCGATGGTGGATTCCTCTGTGGGCGGCAAAACCGCCGTGGATCTGCCCGCCGGCAAAAACCTCTGCGGCGCCTTTTCCCAGCCCGTAGGCGTGCTGTGCGATCCTCAGGTATTGAAAACACTTCCCTCCCGCGTATATGCCGACGGCTGCGCGGAGGTGATCAAATACGGCTATATCGGCGATCCAACGTTGCTGAAGATGCTGGAGCAGCCCTTTGCTGAGGCGCCGGAGGCGGTCATTGCCCGATGCGTCAGAAGCAAGCGCGACGTGGTGGAGGCCGACGAGCACGACAACGGCGCGCGGCAGCTGCTGAATCTTGGACACACCGGCGCGCACGCCATTGAAAGGCTCTCCAATTTCAGTATTTCTCACGGCGAGGCAGTGGCCATCGGTATGCTGCTGGCCGCCCGAGGCGCCGTAGTCAAGGGGCTTTGCGCCCCGGACGTGCCCGCCCACGTGGAGGCCATGCTGCAGCGCTACCATCTGCCCACTGAGTGCCCCTTTGACGCCGATGCAATGGCTGAAGCCGCGCTTTCTGACAAGAAACGGCGCGGTGGCGAGATCACGCTGGTGCTACCCAGAAAGCTGGGGGAAAGCGTTTTGGTCCCCACGCCCGTGGAGGAGCTTGCCGCATTCTTTGCCGCAGGAGGTGCCAAGGCATGACCGTTACCCTAAAGCAGCCCGCTTATGCCCGCACCGTGGCGGCACCCACCTCCAAATCCGCCGCTCACCGGGCGTTGATCGCTGCGGCCTTTGCCGACCGGGAGACCACACTGCTGCTGCGCACCTCCTGTGAGGATATTGACGCCACCGCCCGCTGCCTCACGGCGCTGGGCGCCGCTGTCCGCCCCGTGGAGGGCGGCCTGCACGTGATACCTGTTTCTCCTGACCGCGTACAGAAAAATGCTGTGCTGGATTGCGGAGAATCCGGCTCCACGCTCCGCTTTTTGCTACCCGTTTGCGGGGCAATCGGAGCCGACGCCACCTTTTTGCGTCGGGGCAGATTGCCGGAACGTCCACTGGAGCCCTTGGCTACCGCACTCCGTCAGCACGGCATGACACTAACCGAAAACGGCGCGGAGCTGGTCACCCGTGGCAGGATCGGCGCCGGTGATTATGCCATCGCCGCCAACGTTTCCTCCCAGTATATTTCCGGCCTGCTGTTTGCCCTTTCCCTGCTCGACGCCCCTTCCACACTGACCCTGACGGGCAAGGTGGAATCCGCGCCTTACATTGATATGACCGTTGCAGCGCTCTCCGACTTTGGCGCCACGCCTCAAAAGGCATCGGGCTGCGCCTATCGGGTGCCCGGCCGAGAAGCGGCACCACTGACCTCCCCCGGCATACTGACGGTGGAGGGCGATTTTTCCGGTGCGGCCTTTCCCTTAGCAATGGGTGCCATCGGCCCCCATCCCGTTACGGTCACCGGCCTCGCCCTTCCCTCCGGCCAAGGTGACAGCGAGATCCTCGGACTGCTGGAGCGCTTCGGCGCCCACGTAACGGTTGACGGCGACAGCGTCACCGTTTCTCCGGCGCCGCTCCACGGCCTTGAGATCGACGCGCGACAGATCCCCGATCTCGTACCCATTCTTGCGGTGGTGGCAACCGCCGCCGAAGGCACGACGCGCATCACAGGCGCCGAGCGTTTGCGTCTGAAGGAAAGCGATCGCATCGCCTCCACAACCGCGTTTTTGCGCACCGTTGGGGGGGATATTGCAGAAACGCCGGACGGACTTTCGATCTGCGGCGGCAAAAAGCTACACGGCGGCACCGTTAACGTCTGCGGTGATCATCGCATCGCCATGAGTGCCGCGGCAGCCGCGCTGCTGACAAATGAGGCCGTGGTCATTCCCGGTTCGGAATGCACGCAAAAATCCTACCCCACCTTTTTCGAGGAGGTCATCCTCTCCTCGCAGGAAAGGAGCAATCCATGATCAACCAATACGGTCAAAATCTTTCTCTTTCCATTTTCGGAGGCTCTCACGACGTGGAGATCGGCATGCGACTTTCGGGCTTTCCCGCAGGTCTTGCCGTGGACACGGAGGCATTGCTTGCGCTGATGGCGCGTCGCGCGCCGGGCAGCAGCCCGCTGGCCACCTCACGCAAAGAGAAGGATCTGCCCATTTTTAAATCCGGCATCGTGAACGGCATCACCACCGGTGAGGAGATCCTGGCAGTGATCCGCAACGAGAACACCCGTTCCTCGGATTACAGCTTCGTTTACGACACCCCCCGCCCCGGCCACGCAGATTTTGCAGCGTTGATGAAATACGGCGACAAGGTGGATCTGCGTGGCGGTGGCCATTTTTCCGGCCGTTTGACGGCGCCCCTTTGCATTGCCGGTGCGCTGTGCCTGCAATACCTGGCAGAAAAAGGCGTTCACATCGGCGCTCACATTGCCTCCGTCGGCACAGTGAATGACGAAAAATTCGACCCCGTTTCGGTAGATAATTCCATTTTTGAGCATTTGAAGGCCATGTCCTTCCCCGTGCTTGACGCAGCCGCCGGAGAGCGGATGCAGGCGGAGATCCTTGCTGCCAAGGGCGAGTTGGATTCCGTAGGCGGCACGGTGGAATGCGCTGTGATCGGCCTTCCCGCAGGTCTTGGCGAGCATATGTTCTGTGGTGTTGAAGGGCGCATTGCCTCCCTGCTCTTTTCCATCCCCGCCATAAAGGGTGTGGAATTTGGCGCCGGCTTTGACGTAGCCAAGCGTCGCGGCAGCGAAAATAACGACCCCTTCGTCACCGACGGCAAGCGGGTGACCACGCTGACCAACCACTGTGGCGGCATTCTGGGCGGTATGACCAACGGCATGCCCCTCGTTTTCCGCATGGCCTTCAAGCCTACACCCTCCATTGCCCGGGAGCAGCAGACCGTGTCGCTTTCCCGCATGGAAAATACCACCCTGCAGATCAAGGGACGGCACGATCCCTGCATCGTTTCCCGCGCCGTACCCGTCGCGGAGGCCGCAGCCGCCATCGCGGTGACGGATCTCCTGCTTGATAACGCCAGAACCGAGGTGAACTGATATGAAGGATACCCCAAAGGGCACGCCGGATCTTTCCGTGCTGCGCCGTGAGATCGACCGGATCGACACCGAGCTTGTGGCGCTTTTCTCGACCCGTATGCAGGTTTCTGCCTCCGTTGCCGAATACAAGCGCTCGGTGGGCATGGCAGTGACTGACCCCGTTCGCGAGGCGGCACTGCTGGATCGCGTGGCGGCCATGTCGCCCGTCGAAACCGCCGATTACACCCGTACGCTCTATCAAGATATCATGGCACTCTCCCGTGCTTATCAGCACGTGAAGCTGGGAAGTGATTCCGCGCTTTCCGAAAGCGTCCGTGCGGCGGTCAAGGCCACCGCCCCCGCCTTCCCCACCAGCGCCACGGTTGCCTGCCAGGGCACGGCCGGCGCTTACTCTCATAAGGCCGCCAAAACCCTGTTTTCTGACCCCATTATCCGCTATTATGAGAAATTTTCCGACGTTTTCGACGCCATCGAGCGTGGGGAATGCCGCTACGGCGTGCTGCCCATTGAAAACAGCACCGCCGGCTCTGTTACCGAGATCTACGACCTGATGAGCCGCCATCGCTTCTACATCGTGCGTGCCATGCGCCTCGGCGTGGAGCATTGTCTACTGGCACCCAAGGGCAAGCGCCTTGAGGATATCACGGAGATCGTTTCCCACAAGCAAGCCATCGCGCAATGTGCGGATTTTCTGGCCTCGCACCCCGGCGTGCGCGTCACTCCTATGGAAAACACCGCCGTGGCAGCGCGCCACGCTGCCACCGTGGGCGGTACGGTAGCGGCCATCGCGGACCGCAGCTGCGCTGAGCTTTACGGGCTGGAGGTGCTGGCACAGGGAATCTGCAACTGCGCCAACAATCAGACCAGATTCATCTGCATTTCCAAGAATCTGGAGATCTATCCCGGCGCCGAAAAAACCAGCGTTACGCTAACCGTCCCCCACAAGCCCGGTTCCCTTTCCCGCATGCTGACCCGCTTCGACGCCATGCACGTCAATCTGACAAAGCTGGAATCCCGCCCCATTCCGGAGCGCGATTTTGAGTTCCGCTTCTATTTTGATATGCTCTGCGAGGCGGGCGACGAAACGCTGCTGCATCTTCTGGCAGAGCTTTCCGGAGAAAGCGAGGAGTTCCGTTATCTTGGCACCTACGAGGAGCTTTTGTGAGGTGTGATATGAGCAAAAAAACCTTGAAGACCGGCCTTTTGGGCGAGCATCTTTCCCACAGCTTCTCCCCGCAGATCCATGCACAGCTGGCGGATTACGAATACCGCCTGATTGAGCTTACGCAGGAGGAGCTGGGTCCCTTCCTCGAAAAGGGCGATTTTGACGCCCTGAACGTGACCATTCCCTACAAGAAGGACGTCATTCCCTACATGGCTGTGCTCTCCGACACCGCAAAGCGCATCGGTGCGGTCAATACCATCGTCAAGCAACCGGACGGGCGGCTTTTCGGCTACAATACCGATTACGACGGGCTTTCCGACATGATTGATTCCCTTGGCACCTCGCTTTCCGGCAAAAAGGTGCTGGTGCTAGGCTCCGGCGGCGCCTCCCGCACCGCAGTAACCGTGGCCACCGACCGCGGTGCCCGTGCCGTGATAGTCGTTTCGCGCAGCGGCGAGGACAATTACAACAACCTGCACCGCCACGCCGACGCAGAGGTGATCATCAATGCCACACCCGTGGGCATGTACCCCCACAACGGCAAGGCACCACTTTCCCTTGCGGCCTTTCCCCATCTGGAGGCAGTGTTCGACCTCATTTACAACCCTGCTCGCACGGCGCTGCTGCTGGAAGCAGAGGCGCGGGGCATTCCCTGCCAAAACGGGCTTGTGATGCTGGTCTCTCAGGCGAGACGCGCTTCGGAGTTGTTTCAGAATTGCGAGATTTCCCGCACCGTTTCGGGGGATATTGCCAAAAAGATGCAATTTGACGCCGAAAATATCATTCTGATCGGCATGCCCGGATGCGGCAAGTCCACGCTGGGGAAATTGCTGGCAGAGCACCTCGACCGTCCCTTTTTTGATGCGGATGCTGCCCTTGCGGAGCACGCAGGAAGATCCATTCCCGACATTTTCCGAGAGGAGGGCGAGGAGGGCTTTCGCCTGCGGGAAAGTGAAACGCTGGCGGCGCTGTGCAAGCAAAGCGGCAGCGTGATCGCCACCGGCGGCGGCGCCGTCACCAGAGAGCGGAACTATCCCCTCCTGCACCAAAACGGAAAGATCCTGTTTCTTGACATTTCTCCCGAAAATCTGCCCACCGAGGGCAGACCCCTTTCCATGGCGCGCACACCGGAGGCGCTTTATCGCGAACGGCTGCCGCTGTATCGCCGCTTTGCCGATATAACCGTACCCGTCACTCGGGATATTGCCGAAAACATGAAACGCATCAAGGAGGCGTTAGGCGTATGAAATTACTGATTATCAACGGCCCGAATCTGAATATGCTGGGCATTCGGGAGCCGGAAATTTACGGAAAACAGAATTATGCCGCGCTCTGTGATTTTGTGGCGGCAGCTGCCGACGAGGTCGGCGCGGAATTTGAGATTTTCCAATCCAATCACGAGGGTGTGCTGGTGGATAAGATCCAGGAGGCCTTTGGAAAGGTGGACGGTATCGTGATCAATCCCGCTGCCTACACCCACACCAGCGTGGCTATCGCGGACGCCCTTTCGGCGGTAGCCATCCCTACGGTGGAGGTACACCTCTCCGACGTGATGAAGCGGGAAAGCTTCCGGCACCATTCCTTTGTGGCACCTGTCGCCAAAAAGACCTATATGGGCCTTGGCTTTGAGGGATACCGTCGGGCGATACGTTTTCTTTGCCTTGGCGAGGAGTAATTCCCTTTAACTTCAAATCAAAAACACGGATGCGAGCGTGCTCGCATCCGTATTTTTTATCAGACCTCAACGGTACGTCCGTCGGTGAGGGGCGTGACGGTATAGGGCTTTTTCATGGCAAGCAGCTCATCGATGGAGGGCTGCTGGCGAGGAGAAATGTGATGGAGATAAAAATGCTTGCATTTGCACCTTTCAAAAATGGGCGCATAGGCGGTAGCGGGGAAATGGGCACATTCGCCCACGATGGCGTCACACTCCTCCTCAAAGCAAACAGTAGGAAAATCGATCTCCGGTCGCTTCAGATCGCCGGTAAAGAGCACCCGCTTGCCATCGGCCTCCAAAAGGAAGGAGAAGGAATGCGGCGTATGCTGCGTGCGGATGGCACGCACGCGGAGGGTGCCGTCGTTGAAGATCTCGCCCTCCTCGAATACAGTGGAGCGAAAATGTCTGGCACGCTCGCCGTAAAGCATGCTGTTCCAGGCAAAGAGCCCGTCGAGAAGTCGCTGCTCCGGGGTGAAGATATGGGGATCGGTATTTTTGAAATACCAGGTAAAGAGGTCTGTGGTGCCGGCAAGGCCCGCTACGTGGTCGCTATGAACGTGGGTAATGAAAATGGCAGCGAGGCCATCGGGATGTATACCGCGGCGAATGAGAAAATCAACGAGGGGGCCACCGGCATCTATGGCGTAATACTTGCCGCCCGCCTCAACAACGGTGCAGGTGCAAAAGCGATCCTTTTCCGGAACGCCGTGACTGGTGCCTTCAAAATACAGCTTCATTTGTATTCTCCTTGAGTGGGAATTGATGGCTTTATTATAGCACCTCCTCCCTCAAAAAGCAAGAAGTTCCCAAAAGAAACTCGAGCACGGGCTTGCGGTGCCATTTTTCGCTAATTCCAAATATTTTATGATATATTCTAATTTTACATATTAATATTTCTAATTTCGTTTTCCGGTTTTTTCAATCATTTTATTGTTTTCTTCGATATTTTTCGCGATCGCACTTTTTTCGTTTTGTTCTCTTGCTTTTTGATCACGCATATGGTAAAATACCCCTGGTACAGAAACATGCTGTAACTCTACCGAAAGCGAGGATATTTTGATGAAACTACGCGCCCCCGCCGTGCCGCTGATCACGGTGGATCCTTATTTTTCCGTTTGGTCACCAAGCACCACGCTGAACGCTGCCCGCACCATGCACTGGACGGGCAAAAACAATTCGATCATTGGCACTGTTACCGTGGACGGTAAGCAGTATTCCTTCCTCGGCTATCACCGCGACCTGCACAAAATGATTCAGACCTCGCTGGAGATCGACGCGCTCTCCACCACAGCCACCTTTGAAACGGCGGAGATCACGCTGACCGCCGCCTTCACCACTCCCCTGCTCCCTCACGATCTTCACCGTCTGACCCGCCCCGTTTCCTATATGGCGCTTTCCTACCAAAGTAAGGACGGCAAGCCGCACGAGGTGGTGGCCTCGGTTTCTGCCAGCGAGGAGCTTTGTCTTGACAAGCCCTGCGAGAGCCCTGTGGAGGTCAAGGTGCTGGAGGGCTGCGACGGTATATGCGGTTCCCGCATCGGCAACACGGTGCAAAAGCCGCTGAACCGCAGCGGCGACGATCTGCGCATCGACTGGGGATATTTTTACCTTTGCGTTGCCGGCAAAAACGGCGTGAACGGCACCTCCACCTATCACAAGCAAACGCTGCTGACCCTGACCGCCCCCATGACCGAGGGGAAGGAAACGCTTTATCTTTTCGCTTATGACGACGTGAAGAGCATTGAATACTTCGGTCGCCATCTTTGCTCCTACTGGAACAAGGACGGCATGACGGTGGAAGCTGCCATTTCCGAGGCTGCAGCAGAATACACCGCCGTAAAGGAGATGTGCGATGCCTTTTCCGCCAAGCTTACCGCCGATGCCGAAGCCGCCGGCGGCGAGCAGTACGCAGAGCTGCTCACCCTTGCTTACCGACAGGTGATCGCCGCTCACAAGCTGGTGCTGGACGAGGATGGCGAGGTGCTCTTTATCTCCAAGGAGTGCTTCAGCAACGGTTGCGCCGCCACAGTGGACGTAAGCTATCCCTCCATTCCCATGTTCCTGCTTTACAATCCCGAGCTTGTAAAGGGCATGATGCGTCCCATTTACAAATATGCCGCCACCGATGCATGGAAATTTGATTTTGCACCTCACGACGTGGGCCAATATCCGCTTCTGAACGGTCAGGTCTACGGCGAAAACGCCCTCTCCTATCAGATGCCCGTGGAGGAATGCGGCAATATGCTGATCATGGAGGCCAACGTGGCGCTGGCCACCGGCTCTGCCGATTTTGCGGCCGCCCATCTTGACGTACTGAAGGGCTGGTGCGACTATCTGCTGCAATACGGTGCCGATCCCGCCGATCAGCTTTGCACAGACGACTTTGCCGGCCATCTTGCCCACAACTGCAACCTTTCTCTGAAGGCGGTGATGGGCATTACGGGTATGTCCATTCTGATGGAGATGCTGGGTGACAAGGCCGCTGCCGCCGATTATCGCAAAAAGGCCGAGGACATGGCTGCTATCTGGATGGCAACCGCCATTGATGCCGACGGCTCCGGCAAGCTGGCCTTTGACCAACCCGGCACTTACTCGATGAAATACAATATGGTGTGGGACAAGGTATGGGGCACCGGCATGTTCTCGCAGGAATTCAGAAACACGGAGCTTGCCTCCAACGAAACCCACTTCAACGACTACGGCATGCCGCTTGACAGCCGCGCGGACTACACCAAGTCCGACTGGCTGGTGTGGACGGCCTCGATGGCCGAGACCAAGGCCGCGTTTGAGCGCTATATCGCGCCGATGTGGCGCGCTTTCCACGAGTCGGAATCCCGCGTGCCCATGACTGACTGGTACGACACCGTGACTGCTCGCATCGTGACCTTCCAGCACCGCTCCGTGCAGGGTGGCCTCTTTATGAAGCTTTTGATGGAAAAATGGAAGAAATAACGGACAGGGAGGGAGGTGACACTGTGCTTAGCGGAAAAAGAATTTCGATACTGGGAGACAGCATATCGACCTATCAGAATATTTCAAACGACGCCTCTGTCAACGCCACGCTCCTTTATTATCCTTATTACTACCGCGCGCCGTTCCCACCCGAAAAAACCTATTGGAGACTGGTCATGGATGCGCTTGGGCTTGTGCTGTGCGTGAACAACTCCTGGTCCGGCGGAAATTTAAGCGGCAGAGCTGATCCCACCTCCGGCGTCAATCGCGCAACCCACCTTTCGCGCGACGATGGCACCGCGCCCGATCTCATCATCGTATTTATGGGCATCAATGACCTTGGACGTGGCGTGGACGCCGACGTTTTTGCCGCGGATTACCGACACACGCTGATGACGCTGAAGGAAACATACCCCGCCGCCTTGGTTTGCTGTGTCAATCTACCGGACAGAGATCCCATCCTCAAGCAGCGAGCGCTGCGCTTCAACGCCATCATCGAGGAGGCCGTGGCGGCTGCGGGCGATGGATTTTGGATCGCGGATCTCTTTGCTAGCCGCCTCAACAACGATTTTTACTATATGAACACGCTGGATGGCCTCCATCCGGACGAGGACGGCATGCGCATCATCGCAGAGATCGTGAAGGACGCTATTTTGCAGCATTGCAAAAAGTAGGCCGTCCGGATCCGGCTGCGCTTTGCCCTCTTGATGCCGCCGGGGCGACCGCCATGCGGAAAACGCAACTAAAAAACAGACCGCCCTCGGCGGTCTGTTTTTTCGTTATTCGACATCCGTGCCGAACAGCACTTGTCTGAAAAGCTTGGCCGTTTGCTCCTCGCCAAGCGTTTTCTTGAACACGTCGGTAGAGGGGCCTCCCCGGGAAAGGAGACCGTCTACGTAACGTGCCGAAAGCGCCTTTTTGGCGGCTTTGTCTGCCACTGTGGCGGCGGTCACGCTCAAATACGCGTCAAAATGCGCGACGGTCAAGGCATCCAAATCGGCGCTCTGCGTCTTTTTGGCCTTTTTGGAGATGCTCTCCTTCAGCTTGATGGCATCGTACCAATGCTCGCCCGCATCACGCTCCGGAAGCCGGGCAAAGCCTTCCTTTGCCGCATCGAGCGCAGAAAGATCCGGCTTTTCGATCAGCGTGTCGTAAAGCTCCACGATCAGCGTATCGTTGCCCATAGCATAGATGCGGTCGTAGGAATATAACGGCAGATCCTTCTCGCGCGGCACGATCATAAGCGTGTCCATTTTCATCAAGCCGAAAAATCCCTTGGCTCGCATCACCGATACGTGTCCCAGCCCCTCAGCGCAATACGCAGCTACAGTAAATTTCATACCGCCGGCCTTCAGCGTGGCAAACTCACCGGTCGGCAGCTCGTGCAGCGGGTATTCCTTTCGGATCCGGTCTATCAGCTTATCCGTCATGCGCACCTGCCTCCTTGCTTCTGCCATTCGGCAAGCCCGTTTTTGTGCAGGAGCCAAACGCCAAGCAGCAGCGTGCCCTGACCCACTACGTTAATGCCCTCAGCAATCCAGTTCATCGACGTTTCGGCAAAATCCTGACTGGAGAGGTATCCCATACAAAGGGAGCAAACAAAGGAAAGCGCAAAGATCGCGATGAGCCACGGCTTCTTTCGCTTGGCGGCAAGGATGCAAAGCACCGCATCCATCACCCCAAGCCCTGCCACCATCAATCCCACAAACACAAAGGTGCCCGTGAAGAGGGGCGGCGCCACCGCTGCCAGCGCGGTGCCCGAGCGCTTTTGAAGCAGCATCGTAAGCAGCCCCGCGCCTGCCAGCAGAAAGCCGATGGACTGAACGGGAAAGAACATAGCGTCAAGCGCCTCAAAATTGCAGACGCCGGCGGCATACAGCAGCTTCCAGGTCGCCTTCAGCGCGCCTGCAAGCGTCACGTCAATCACCCCCGCCGAAAAAAGGGCGAATGCGCCTTTATCCATGTGACCGTACAGATCGCGCAGCAATATGAACACCGCTGCCGCAAAAAAGAACACCGGAATATAATCTACCAATGCCATAGAAACGAAAAAGTCGTTCATCAGTCGCTCTCCTTATGCGATTATTTTTTCTTGTTGAGATGATAGATGGGGAGCAGCGGAATAATGATGGGGGTCTTGTTGGCGTAGGCATTGTATTCCTCGTTGTCGCCGTAACGGGCCATCTGACGCTTTTCCAGCCGCTGGGCACCGTTGAACATGATGAATACGATGCAGATATACGCAACGATGGCGGTGATCCACTGGCCAACGCTTAGATAAGCAGTGATACCGCTGACAAAAACGCCCGTCCAAAACAGGATCTCACCGAGATAGTTGGGGCAACGGCACATTTTATAAAGACCCTTGGTTGCCACCATATCGGGGCGCAGCTTTTTTTGCGCGGATTTCTGCTTATCGGCAATGGACTCGAGAATCAGCCCCAGTACAGAAATGCCGAAGCCAACGGCAGGCAGGATCACATCGGTGGAGGCGTTGCAATAGCGGAACAGCATGGGGCTCACCTGTGCCACGTACAGCACGGAAACCGTGATCCAGATCGTGGCCAGCACAAATACGGGCATTTTTTTCTCCCCGTTCTTTGCCAGGGTATCCTTTGCCACGTCGGTCTTTTTGAAGGTGGCGTTTTTAAACTCACGCACCAGCAGGAAGCCGGAAAGCCGGGCGCCGTACGCAATAAAGAGTGCCGTTTCGGCCAGTATGATCCAAAGAGGCGTGGCGGTGGGGTTGATCAGATACATGACCAGCACGGCAACGCCGCCAAAGCCCACGGCAAAGCCGTAGCCAATGGAGAGAAAATACACGAACTTATAAAATCCAACGGCGCAAGCAACCGCACAGACCGCCAGAAGGATTCCCAGAAGCGACCAAGGCATATCAGCAATTCTCCTTTCCGAAGTAAGATTTGATGTACTCGCCAAAGCTCTTTTCGCCCACCACGGTGTCGCCTACAAGATCGTGAGAAAGCGTCCACTTGGAAAAGAGAATGATATCGTGCTTGCCCGCCTTCTTGATCTTCGGCAGGTTTGCAAGAATGCCAAAGAGCCAGATGGGCGCCCATTTGATGGCAAGGGGCTTGCCGGCTGCATCGAAGCACATTTTGGCCATTTCCTCGTAGGTGTAGGTTTCCTTACCGCCTACGTTGTAGGTGACGTTGGTATCGTTCATGTGCTCCACGATAAACTGTGCAAAATCGGGACAGTCTACCACGTTGGCCTTGACGCCGCCATAGCCCTTGAGCAGCTGCATCTCACCCTTATCCACGTAGGGCTTGAACACCTTGGCGATATCGTAGAAGTAGCCCGTAGGGCGATAGATCACGTAATCCATCTCCTGCTGCTTGATCTCCTGCTCCACCATATATTTGGCATGCAGCATCGGCACCTTCTCCGCGCCCTTTTCGTCGCAGGAAATGACGGAGATGTAGTTGAATTTCTTCACCCCCGCAGCCTTGGCCTCGGCGTACAGATTCATGTTGCCCTGATAATCGATATCATAGGAGGTCACCTTGGTGGAGGCACCGGTAAGTCCCACGGTGGTGATCACCACCTCGGCGCCGTCGCAAAGGCCCTTCATGGTTTCGGGATTGGTGGCATCAATGGCGTGGAAGGTATATTTTCCCTCGCAGCCCTCTACCGCTACCTCGCGCAGGTCAGCGGCAACCACCTCGTGACCGGCGGCACAAAGACATTTCAGAATTTCGGCGCCCAGATTACCGAAAGCGCCCGCAAGTACTACTTTCATGTTCAGATTCTCCTTTTCGTGATATTTATTTTTTGTTTTTTTCTTTTGCACGCTTATCGTTGATGATCTGCATATGCTCGGCAGTGATCAGCGTAACGTTGTTTTCCTTTGCCCAGGAAACGCAGCCCTTGAGTACTACGGAAAGGAACACTCTCGGCACGCCGAGAATGGTCATCAGCGCGTCATCGGTAAATTTCACCGTATCGTCCGCGCGATCAGCTGCATAACGAACCGAATCCAGCGATGCCTTTCGCATCTGCAGCAGCTCTGCTCTCATTCTCGTTTTTCTGTGGAACCAGAAGTTCTTGGAGTCGCGGTAGCCGTAATCCACGGGAAGCGGGGGGAAATCCTTTGCTCTGACACCGTTGATGATGGCATCGCTGTATTTCTTCTTCATCAAGATCTTGTCCACGCGCAGAATGAAATGCGCGCCAAACTTGCTGGTGATGCCGTTGAAATCGTGATAAGGACCCTCGTAGCCATTCAGCTCGCCTGCCGCGTCCTTGTCGGCACCGTCCAGCTCCCGCATCCACGTGCATTCAATGGCCTGGATCGCGTCGGTCAACACCATAGGTCTTGTCTCACCGGTTTCCTCCTCGATCATGCTCTTTTCCAGCTTGAAGTTGCACTTGGGCATCTTCTCCTCAGGCTTGTCGCCGGGCCAGGAAAGCTTGACTGCCTCCTTGAACGTGGCAGGCTTATCATCAATGAAATTGATGGTGCATTTGCCGTTGCGGAGAATGTTCTGGGCGGTGTTGGAGGAATTGCGGCAGCAAAGGAGCATAGCATAATAGTCCTTGCCGGCTACGTAGTAGGGCTGCACCAGAGAGTACGGGCCCAGGGTGGTCATACCGTCCTCACAAAGCGTAGAGATGATGACGGTGGGCATCGGGAAAAACAGAGAGGTCTGGTAGAAGTTATCCACGATGCGGAGGTTTTCAAAGCTGCTCATTTGGAATTCTCCTTTTTATTTTGTATTTTTTGTGATTCTTTCAAGCAACGGATACACGTCGTCAAAGTCCGCGTTCTCCATAGACCAGCTGATCAGCGCTTCGGCTATAAATGCTGCGCAAAACTCCGTTTCGCAGATCGGCCGTACAAAGTGAGCGATCTGATCGCGCAGCATTTTGTGGCGATCGGAGGAGCCGACAGCCACCATTTTTGCCGCATCCGCATCCGAAAACAGCTTGGCGTTTTCGTCGGCAAAGCGCCGCAGCGCGCGGTATATTCCCGCCAGCAATGCGTGCGGATCATCTGCCGACAGCTGCCGCATTCCGGACAGGTATTTTTTCCAATCCTCATACATGAACGAGGCAATCAGCATCTCCTTTGATTCAAAATAATTATAGACCGTGCCAACGCCCAGCCCGCAGGCCCCCGCCACCGAGCGAACGGTGGTTGCGGCATACCCTTGGGTTAAAATTTGCTTTTTCGCCTCGGCCAATAATTGCTCCCGTACGTTTTCAATGATTTTAGGCACTCATCTTTCTCCCTTTAACATAAAATTTGCCATATGCTCAGCGCTCGCGCAGATCTGCTCCTCGGCGCTCATGGCGGGCTCGCCGTCGCCCTTCTGCCGGCCATACATACCAAAATAGGCGTGGCAGCCACCCTCAAGGACGGTTTCGGTAAGGTTAGCGGGCAGATTTTTCTTGTATTTCTCATATTTTTCCCGATTCATTACCGTGTCCTCGCTACCGTACAGCGAGAGCACACTGAGTGACGAGGCGGAAAGATCTGCCGTCGCATACGCGCCCAGCAGCACGACGCCCGCAAACTCTTCGGTATGCTCTGCCGCATACGACGCAGCCATAGAGCCGCCTAGCGAATGACCGCCAATGTACCATCTATCCGTTTGAGGGAATGCTTCAGGCAGCCCGTCTGCGGCGTTTACATCCAGCACCGCAAGATGAAAGGGCATTTCCACCAAAATGCAAAGCACGCCCCGCGCGGCCAGCGCCATCATCAGCGGCTCGTAGGCGGAATATTCCACCTTGCCGCCCGGATAAAAGATCAAGCCGACCTCTGCATCCGCTTCACCGTAGGCAATCACGCCGTCCGCGACCACCGTTTCCGTTACGTTGCACGCAGCAGCAAACGCCTCAATAGCGCCAAGATCCGCGCGATAATAGTCCGCAACGTAAAGTGCGCAGCCTCCAACAACCAAAGCCAAAGCCAGGACAACGGACGTTGCCCATATCCAAATTGTGGTTTTATACCTTCTTTGCAAGCTGCACACCTCTTTTTTATGAATCCGTTCATATAACATTGTACATCATTTTTCCTTCGCTGTCAAGCGCTGTTTGCAATAAAATATCCGATGGCAAAAAAGAAGCCTGCCGGCACGCAAATGCGTGTCGGCAGGCTTTTTTGAATGGGCATTACTGCTCGTTCTTGTAAATTTCCTTGAAATACTTGTAGGTATCAACCTTCAGCTCGCCGCAGGCAGCCTCGTCGCAAGCAATGATGCCGTCCTTGTGCATCTGCAGTGCGCTGATGGTCCAGGCGTGGCTGACGCCGCCCTCTACACAGTGACGCAGTGCGCGAGCCTTGTTGTGGCCGCTGATAACCAGCAGAACCTGCTTGGAATCGCAAACAGTGCCAACACCAACGGAAAGCGCAGTCTTGGGAACCTTGTTGACATCGTTATCAAAGAAGCGGGAGTTGACGATCAGGGTATCCTCGGTCAGAGCGCGAACGCCGGTTCTGGAAGCGAGAGAGGTGAAGGGCTCGTTGAAGGCGATGTGGCCGTCCACGCCGCTACCGCCAAGGAACAGATCAATGCCACCGTAGGACGCAATCTTGTCCTCGTAGCGCTGGCACTCGGCCTCCAGATCCTCTGCCATGCCGTCCAGAATGTTGATATTCTCGGCGGGAATGTCAATATGGTTGAAGAAGTTGTCGTGCATGAAGTACCAGTAGCTCTGGTCGTGATCCTTGGGCAGGCCAACGTACTCGTCCATGTTGAAGGTCACCACGTTCTTGAAGGAGACCTTGCCCTCCTTGTTCA
Source organism: Oscillospiraceae bacterium (assembly GCA_015064005.1). GTDB lineage: Bacteria > Bacillota > Clostridia > Oscillospirales > CAG-272 > Firm-07. Next base: position 8,214 of record SVTA01000021.1, on the reverse strand, counting down.
TCTTGATGAGGTTCTTGTACACACCAATGGGGGAAGAACCAGTGGGCAGACCCAGCACGAAGGGACGAGCCTCCTTGTGAGCGTTGATGGCATTGGCAATGTGCTGCGCAGCCCATGCACTCATAGCATCGTAATTGTCTTTGATGATCAGTTTCATAGTTTTTCTCCTTTACAGCTTGATATACTATAGAATGAATTTAACGCTTTTATTATACCACTTTCGGGATGTTTTGTAAAGATATTTTGGACGTTTTTTGAAAAAGTTCAAAGAAAGTTTGCTCAAAAAAAATCTCACCGCATTTTACGGCAGATGTGTACGTATCACGCCGTTTGAGGATTTATCCCGTTACCTTGGTTTTTTCGGCTTTCTGATATTGCGATAAGATCCAATACTCCGCCGTTTTCATGTCAATTTCGTGTCCCCCGTCAAAAATATCCAGATATACCGATGCCTTGGGATATTTTTCGGTCAGTGCGTTATAAAGCGTGAGACTGTGCGATACCGGAACGACCTTATCGTATTTGCCATGGAAAATTTTCAAATTTGCCTTGGCGATGGTGTCCATATAGCTGATCGGGGACCGCTTCCGCATTTCATCCGCGCTTTCACTGCAACAGGCCATCACGTGAGTGCAATAGGAGGCGTTTTCTTCCGTCCATTTGGCAAGATCGGTAATCGGCACGTAAGCGCCTATCGCCTTGAAATATTCCGGGCACATCCCCGCCATCAGCAGTGCCATCAGTCCGCCTCCGCTGAGCCCTAACAAAAAAATACTGTCCTTGTCAATATCCTCATGCGCCAGAAGATGATCGATGGCATCCTTGATATCCTGCTTGGCATACGCCGAGCCGCAAGCCTTTGTGCAGTCCTTGTTGCTTTTCAGGTTGGCACCGCGAAATTCCGGAAGAAGCAAATGGAATCCGTTCCGCTCGGCCAAAGGCAGCATATTCTTGATTTGATTGAACCGATCATAGCTCCAGGTGTGAAGCCCCACAAGCAGAGGCCGCTTGCCCCCGGCCTCCGATCTGTAAAACAAAGACGGCTGCATGGTTTCGTCCATCGAGGATCTCACCCATATTTCTTCTTGTTTCATCATGTTATCTCCGCTTCTCTTCGGCAAAATAGCATCCCTGAAGGATGAATCCATTGTATCATAGAAACCGTCTTCTGTCAACATTTTCAGCACAAAACGCGGCGCAAGGCGTTGGGGGCAGCTTCCCCTTGCGGCCGTGGGATTCTGAAGCCAAAGCCAATGAAGCGGAGTCTCAAACGCCTTGACAGACAACCAATTATTTGATATAATACTGATATACATTTTTCTTGGCCCAAAGGAGTCTGTAATATGAAAATCACCAACTGTAAAACCAACCACGTTCTCAGCCCCTTGGGCTTTGCCATGGACAGCGCCACCGTGTCTTGGACGGCGGCAAGTGACGTTTCAAAAAGCCAGATGAAGGCGCGCGTTCTGGTCGCTTCGGATCCGGCGATGACACAGATCCTTTACGACAGCAAGGAGGCCGATCTTTCCTGCACCGGCGTTCAGCTCCCCATCAATCTCACCCCTCGGACAGCCTACTACTGGACCGTGCAGGTATGGGGCGACGGCGGCGATACTGCGGTTTCTGGGGTGAACTACTTTGAGACCGGCAAGCGGGAGGAGCCCTTGGCAGGTCAATGGATCACGCCGCCCTGGACGGAAAGCCCCTATATCCGCAAATCCTTCCAAACGACAAACGTGCAAAAGGCGCGGCTGTACGTGATCGGGCTTGGTCTTCACTATCTGGAGGTCAACGGCAAAAAGGTCGGCGATGATTTTCTCGCCCCCGGTTGCACGCAAATAGACCGTCTGTGTCAGATCTACACCTACGATCTGACCGACTACCTCAAGGACGGCCACAACGTGCTGGGTGTGATGATGGGCAACGGCTGGTACAAGGCTGCCTTCGGCGCCTCCACCGCCCACCGCGCCCAGACCCCCTTTATCGATAAGTACCTGCTCAAGGCAGAGCTGCGGCTGACGCTGGCTGACGGCTCCGAGCAGATCATCACCACGGACGAAAGCTGGCGCTGCGCCCCCTCCCCCATTGTGGAGGACAGCATCTATGGCGGCGAGGTCTATGACGCTCGCCTGGCCATCGCCCATTGGTCCGAGCCGACCTTTGACGACAGCAGCTGGGATGCCATGACCGCAACGGAGGCTGAGGGTGTCGGCGCGCCCGCTGACCGTTTGTCTCTGCCCATCGTCATCAAGGAAACCGTCAAGCCTATCGAGGTCATTCACACCCCCGCCGGCGAGACGGTCATCGACCTGGGGCAGAACATCGTCGGATGGCTTTCCTTCCGCGTCAACGAGCCTGCGGGCACGGCCGTCAAGCTCCAGCACGGCGAGATCCTGCAGGACGGCTGCTTCTACAATGAAAATCTGCGCTACGCAAAGGCGGAATACGTCTACGTATCCGACGGCACCGAGGCTACGGTCAGCCCCTATTTCACCTTCTTCGGCTTCCGCTACGTCAAGATCTCGGGCAACACCAAGCCCATCGACCTGAAGGATTTCACGGGATGCGTGGTGTACTCCGATCTGGACGAGACCGGCTTCCTCACCACCTCCGACTCCCGCATCAATAAGCTGTACCTCAATGCCAAGTGGAGCCAAAAGGACAACTTCCTTGACGTGCCCACCGACTGCCCCCAGCGCGACGAGCGCATGGGCTGGACGGGCGACGCCCAGATGTTCTGCAAGACCGCTTGCTACAATATGGACACCTATGCCTTCTACCGCAAGTACCTGCGGGATATCTGGGTCGAGCAGAAGGAATTCGGCGGCCGCGTCGGCCACGTTGCCCCTTCCTTCTTCAGAGACTACAACAAATTCAATGCCTTCTGGCAGGGCGGCTCCTGCGCGTGGGGCGATGCCGCAGTCATCATCCCTTGGACGCTGTACGAGCATTACGGCGACACCGCCATTCTCGCGGAATGCTACCAGAGCATGACCGGCTGGGTGGACTGGATCGACCGCACCGTTCTTAACGAGGAGGGGCTTTGGGAGCACGGCTTCAAGTTTGGCGACTGGCTTGCGCTGGACGGTGATCCCAACCAGAAGGACGACCGCTACGGCGGCACCGATACCACCTACGTGGCCTCCGCTTATCTGAAGTACTCCGCAGGGCTGGTCGCCAAGGCGGCCGCTGTTTTGGGGCGCACGGAGGATGCTGCCCGTTATAAGGCCATCAGCGACCGCACCAAGGCCGCCATGCAAAAGGCATACTTTGACGAGGATGGCACCATCAGCATCCGTACCCAGACCGCCCATGTTTTGGCACTGGTCTTCGGGTTGGCCAAGGAGGAGCATCGCCCCGCCGTGGCAAAAGCTCTCATGAAGCTTTTGGAGCAGAGCAATATGCACCTGCAGACCGGCTTTGTGGGCACGCCCTTCCTTTGTCAGACTCTGTCGGAGGCAGGCTATACCGAGGCGGCCTACACGCTGCTGTTCCAAAACGATTTCCCCAGCTGGCTGTATGAGGTGGATATGGGCGCCACCACCATCTGGGAGCGTTGGAATTCCGTCCTGCCCGACGGCAAAATCTCCGGCACCGGCATGAACTCGCTGAATCACTACACCTATGGCAGTATCGTTCAGTGGATGTATGAGCACATCTGCGGCCTCACGCTGACTGCGCCCGGCTTCAGGAGCTTCAAGATCCGTCCGGAGTTCAGCAGCCGCTTCACCCACGTGTCTATGCGATACAACTCCCCCATGGGCACCATCGAAACCGGTTGGGAGCAGACCGACGGCGGATATCGGGTAACCGTGACCGTTCCCTTCGATACCACGGCGGTTCTGGAGCTGCCCGATCGAGAGCCCATGCCTCTCACCCCCGGCCGTCACACCGTGACCGTTTGATATATGTATGAAAAGCCAGGGGCTGATTCATTTTGGTGAATCAGCCCCTTGCTTTTGACTTGTAGGATAAAATGCGACCTTTCCTTTTTGGTGTTTTTTCTCCCCCCGCAAGGGGCTTGCCCCTTGCTACGTCGGCAAAAGCCGACGTGGAGGGACACATACTGTCCGCTTTCGCCTTGGCAATAGTCGGCTTGCCCACTAGCATAACACCTGGGGAAACAGCCTTTTAATATGGAGAATATAAGTTAATCGAAAGAAAGTATTTTTCCACCCTCGTTTACACTCTCGCGCATACGCTCAATCAAACGTATAGTGGTTGCGGCGCTCGACGCAGGATTTTTATCGTTCTTTATTTTACCTTCAATAACGTCGCAGAAATAGTCGATCTCGCCCTGATATCCACTTACGGCCGCAAGCTCAACATCGTAGGGCGCCGCACTGTTTTTGGGATAAACCGTGAGTGTCGCGCCATAGGTTACGGTTGCATGCTCGAAGTCGATACGGCAGCTTGCGTTGAAGGGAAAACCGACAAGCGACCAATCGCCAATAGCGGTGATGGGCGTATTGCCATAGAAAAAGGAGGTGTGGACCGTATCGTTTACGCTAACGCTAGTGGATGCGCGACAGCTCACGGCCTCGGGCTCGCCAAAAAGATATCTAATGATATCAACGTCGTGGATATGAAGGTCGGTAATGCATCCGCCGGAAAGCTCGGGATTCATAAACCAATTTTCCCAGCCCCAGGTAGGGGGTGCGCTCAGCCGGCTGAAGAAGCCGCCAATGACCTTACCGAATCTCCCGTCGTCAACAGCCGCCTTTATGTAGTCAAATGCGGGGTAGAATCTGAGACACTGACCGATCATGAGCTCCTTCCCCGCATTCTTGGATGCCCGGATCATTTCCTCACAATCCGAAAAGCCGAGTGCCATGGGCTTCTCACAAAGGACATGAATCCCACAACCAAGCACCTTTTTTGAAAGCTCGGCGTGAAGGAAGGTAGGGGCACAGATATCAACGAAATCAAGTTTTTCTCTATCAAGCATTTCGTCAAGATCGGTATAAAAGCGAATATTCTCGTCAAGCTCATGGAGCTCTTCACCTATATTTGTAACGATCCTTTTCTTAAACGCCTCGGGATCGATATCACACGCGCAAACAAGCTCAACCTTGTTCTGCGCCTTAAGATTTGCATAGCCTTTTCTGTGCGACTTGGCAATTCCGCCAAATCCTATGATAGCCGCCTTTAACATTCCGATTTACCTCTCTTGTCTCAAAATACTCTTAAGAAATGCGAGCGTGTCGATAATATCCTTGGTCTGTTGCTCTCCACTTATCTCTCGCTCAATGATGTAGTTACCCTGATAGTTAACCGCCCGAAGTCGCTTGATCACCTCGGGAAGATTTGCAAGGCCCTCACCCACGGCTACCTCACGGCCAAGCCGCATTCCGTCGGTGGGATAAAAGCCATCCTTAATATGCGTATCCATCACGTATTTTCCGAATACCGAGATCGCATCAGCGGAGTTTGCCTTGCCGTACAGAATTAAATTGGCTGTGTCCATGTTGATTCCTACGTTGTCAAAGCCAAGTTCCTCGATTACGCGAAGCAGGGTCACAGGCGTTTCCTGTCCTGTTTCAAACAGGAAGTGGATGCCCTTCTTCCCGCAATTCTTCACGATATGACGCAGGATCGCAACCACACCGCCATACTGCGGATCGTTCACATTCTCCGGCAGAAAGCCTACATGCGTTGCCACACGGGAACATCCGATCTTCACGGCAAAGTCGACACCTGCAAGGATCTCCTCGGCGCGCTTCATGCGGTATGCCTCGGGAACCAGTCCAAGAGTCACGGGGCCGCCCGTAAAATTCCATTCTTTAGGCCCCGACCAGCCTGCCCAAAGCGTGGAGATTTCAATTTCAGTTTCCTTGGATGCGCAAACGATCTCCTCTGCTTTTTTATCGGTATACAACGTAGGATCCCAAACGCTGAGCTGACAGCATTCGCAGCCGATATCCTTCGCCTTTTTCATTTCTGCCATAATATCCGTATCTGCAGTCAACACGATCAATACACCAAGCTTATTCATAAAAATCTCCTTCACTAACACAAAATTAAAAATTCTTGTTGACAATTCTATTATATTAGGTGTATAATGGGTTGTCAATGATACATTCTTGCGATCAGTACCATATTTTTGCGAACGAGGATAAATACTGTGAGTCAATACGAAAATCACCATTTAGAGGACGCGCCGCTTCCGTTTATTTATAAAACAAGATCGGTTCGCCCAACCAATCATATGTTCAACTCCTCCAACTGGCACGAAAATGTTGAGATTATTCACATCATCGAGGGTGATGGCTCAATCTCAGTGAACGGTCAAGTTTTGCAGGTTTGCAAGGGCGACATCGTGATGATTAATTCCAACCATTTGCACGCACTGACGGCGGGTGACGTGAAAATGTTTTACCGCTATCTGATCATCGACCGCTCCTTTTGCCTTGCCAACGACTTTGACAGCAACAAGATCACCTTTGAGATCAAAATTGAGGACGACCGCGCACTGAAGATTTTGGAGAGTCTGCACGATGCCTACGAATCCCCCACCGATACCCCCTATCGAACGTTGACGGTCCGCAGTCTTGTGTCGCAGCTTTTGCTGATACTTTGCAAGCATCACAGCCACCCCTCGGAGCAAAATGATCGCTATGACCGTGGTGTTTTGTATACCAAACAAGCCATCGACTATATCCGCGCGGCTTGTGACAAGGATATTTCACTGGAAGACGTTGCCTCGTTTGTGGGGATCAGCAAATACTATCTGTCACGGGAATTTCACAGATATACAGGTTATCCTTTCGTTGCCTATGTCAACCGAACACGCTGCAAAAAGGCACAGCAAATGCTTGCCGACGATCAATTGGAAATCCAGGAGATTGGAAAACGTTGCGGCTTCGAAAGCGCCTCTTACTTTGCCCGCGCCTTTCGCCGTTATATCGGAACGAGTCCAGCAGAATATCGATCCCTACTGCTGAAAGCACAAAGAAGTAACCAATCGTAGTTCAAAAAGAGAAAGAACTTTGGGATGTGCCCTAAAGGTCAGTTTTGCAAAAATACGATATAAATCGAAAGAGGTATGCTGTATTCTTATTTTTTAGTCCTTTTGCGGATTTACGGATTTCTTCCATCATTTCACGGAGTTTATTTTCGTTAGGATGTCAATCAACCCTGAACCAAAAGCATTTTCCGTGTGCCGAAGGCACGCTTCACAGGGCGAAGCCCTGCTTCATGCACCGCAGGTGCGTTTCATTGAAAAAAGCACTTGCGCCTGCAAGTGCTTTTTTCGGCTCCCCCTGCTGGGGGCATGTCCACGAACACTGCGTGTTCGTAAAAAGGTTCTCCACAGAACATCAAATTTTAAGCTGCAGCAAGAACCTTTCAGGTTCAATCCCGACCAAGGAGAAGATAGCAAAAAGAAAATACCGCTTCATGGTCGCAAGAACGCGGAGCGCTTCTTGCTACGTGCACGCAGTGCACGTGGAGCACCAATTCAGGGAGTTCGATTCCCGTCGCGTACCGCGACGGAGGAAGAACGCCTACACTTCTTTCCCTTCCTCGCTGCTTTGTCTTTCATCTTCACACCCACTTGGCATATTTACGTTCTTCCATTGGTTCTCACCGAGCTTGAGGGTGCACCAAAAGAAAAAACCGCCACAAGGACGGTTTTCTTCTTTTGGTGCACCTTCAGGGATTCGAACCCGGGACCCACTGATTAAGAGTCAGTTGCTCTACCAACTGAGCTAAAGGTGCATGAAGCGGTTTTTTCTTTTTGTTGGCTCCCCCTGCTGGTGCTTGTTTCTGCCCGCAAGCGGGCAGGGCAAGATTCTCCATAGAAAGCAAAAAGGCAAGCTTCAAATAGAATCTTGCAGGTTCGATCCGCAATGAGGAAACAAAAAGAAAATCCATATGGAACAATTGGTGCACCTTCAGGGATTCGAACCCGGGACCCACTGATTAAGAGTCAGTTGCTCTACCAACTGAGCTAAAGGTGCGTGCACATGTTCCATATGGATTTTCTTTTGGCTCCCCCTGCTGGGCTTGAACCAGCGACATCATGATTAACAGTCATGCGCTCTACCGACTGAGCTAAGGAGGAATGTGAAAGGGGTCACAGCAAGGCCGCAACCCCTTTGCCTTCCCAAAGGGACTGGCTTGTGTCAGCAATGAGCTATCTTTCCGGTCCGTCTCCAGACAAGTATTGTCGCCACTGCAGAGCTTAACTTCCGTGTTCGGAATGGGAACGGG
>SVTA01000020.1 GCA_015064005.1 Oscillospiraceae bacterium | reverse complement strand
CATGGCAAACGGCACCTCCCAGCCCGCAACCGAGGCGCTGGTGGCTACCCTGCAGGGCAGCGACGTGGATACCGGCATTGATCTCGCGCAGCTCAGTGACATTGCCGCCCACTTCCGCGGCGTGGCCAATAAGATGAAGGCCGAGGGTACCCTCGACCCCAAGGTGCTGAACGTAGACCCCAACACGCTGCTGTATCAGGTGCCGGGCGGTATGCTCTCCAACCTGATCTCCCAGCTCAAGCAGGCCAAGGCCGAGGATAAATACTACGACGTGCTGGCCGAGGTGCCGCGCGTGCGCGAGGACTTCGGCTACCCGCCGCTGGTGACCCCCACCAGCCAGATCGTGGGCAGCCAGGCCGTGCTGAACGTGCTTTCCGGCGAGCGTTATAAGATGGTCACCAAGGAGTCCAAGGGACTTTTGCGCGGCGAGTACGGCATGCTCCCCGGCGAGGTCAACGAGGAGGTGCGCCGCAAGGCCATCGGTGACGACGAGGTCATCACCTGCCGCCCTGCGGATCTGCTTGCCCCCGAGCTGGAAAAGTACCGCACCGAGTATGCCGACATCACCAAGAGCGACGAGGACGTGCTGAGCTGCGCCCTGTTCCCGCAGGTGGCACCCAAGTTCCTTGCCGAGCGCGATAAGCCCAAGGTAGAGGAGCCCGCCGTCCGCGAGCTGGTGGTGGAGGATTTGTCCTTTTGACCAATATCGTTAAAGCAAAATCCGAGATCTGCCAAGATCTCGGATTTTGTTGTTTTGCCGTATGATAGGAGAGCATAAGCCGTCAGCATCCGGCGCGCCTGTGCCGTGGTAAACGTTGAACATAGCATCAGGGCTTGCAGCCCCCCGCCGACATCATCCCTGAGCGAAGCGAAGGATCCCGGCGGGGCTTTTTGATCTCTTTTCCTTGATGGCTTCATTGGCCTACGCTTTAGATGGCGTTTTGCACTATTTTAAAAGCATAAATTGTGATGTTTTATACAAAAGCGTCAAAAAAATTTGAGGATTTATCAAAAAAAGTTGCAAAATCACTTGCATAAGCAACATATATGTGTTACAATGTAAATGTAGAAAAGTGCGAAAGCTGTCAACAGGAAAGCCGCACCCTGCGGTGCGGCTTTGCCTCAGCTTTTGTGATCATCAGTTGTGCCCGTGCTGATGTTGTCAAGCGCGTATTGCAGACACTGCACGACGACCTTGTTGACGGAGGTATTGTTCTCTCCGGCAAGGCGTTCCAGCTGTTGAACGATATTCACAGGAATACGGAAGGTCTTATTGACGGATTCATAACCCTTTTCAATTTCAAGCATTGTAAATCACCTCTTCTTTATATTACATTATACATAATTATTGCCGCAAAATATACAAGCAAAAGTGCATTCTATTTGCATTTCAAATATCTTGCAAACTGCGCAAATATATGATACAATGTATGGGAAGGGGCATTTTTTCTTCAACACGTCGGGAGGAGGGGAGAGCATGCGCAAACCGAAAAAGCTGCGCGCCTTGATCAAGCGAGCAAAAACGGGCAACCTCTATGCCATGTATCAGCTGGGCATCTGCTATCAGCTTGGACGCCGGCTGCCGCAGGATATGAACGAGGCGACGGCCCGGATCGTCCGCTCTGCCGAAGGAGGCTATGCGCCGGCTATCCAGTGGATGGAGGACTATTTCTTTGATGACAATGCCGACGTTCAATCGATTTCGTAATGATATTTTACATTTTGTGAAGGAGAAGGACTATGAGTAGAGCAAAACATTTCGCAACACTGATCATGAAGCTGGTGTTCATCACACTTGTGTGTGCCGCGACAATGGTGATGTCGGCAATGCAGTCGGTTTCCACCGATGAGATATCTATTACCAAAGATTTTGGTGAGAATCGCATTGATACTCTGACAGAAAACGGCGCCACGGTCACCTGGGAAGTGGTGAACGGTGAGCTGGTGTTCGATATCAAGCAGTCGGGTGATCATTACGACGATATTACGGTGTTTTTAATCTTTAATAACGTAGGATATGATTCCACCTTTATTCGCTCTATGCTCGGTGATGATGCCGGAGAGCACGAGGCGTTTCTTTCCGAGATGGAGAACGGTCCGTGGCTCGCGCATTGCAATTTCTGTCTGAAGGGTGAGAGCTTTTTCACCACCGGCGGAGGAAGCTACACCTTTGTTGACGACGCGTTGACGGACTACGTACACAGCGTTTTATCCTCCGGTGCCAACACCTATGAGCAGACGGAGGAGTTTGCCGTCGATAAGGAAGACGGGACTGTGATGATGTTGCTGATATTTGGTTCTGAGGAAGGCGGTGCGCTTGAAAGCGGCAAGTACACGCTCAAGGCGGATCTGAAGCTGGGACACCCCGAGGGAAAGCAGCTGGAGCTGAGTCCTTTGCAGCAGGCGGGAATCATGCTTAAGCTTGGCGGACAGGCGGTAGCGGATGCCGGATGGGGCATCTTCAACGTTACCAGCTGGCTGACGTTCTACGGTGTTATGGTGCTCCTCGGATGGTTTATCTATCTGTGGCGCGATCTCAGAACAATGGTAAAGATCTTTTTTGCGCTCCTCGAGGGAGATGGCACCAGAGTGATTATCAGAACGTATATCAACGGTGTTTTTGCTGAAGAAAGCGAAACGTATGCAAACGGCAGCAATACCTTTATCGCACTGATGCTGACGATACTGTGCTACGTCGTATTTCTTGTGACCATCCCCATCCGCATCCTGATCCACATCATCCGCGATATCATCTATCTGTTCAAGGAGGATGATGATATCGAGGCGTTCTCGTTCCTCGGCAATTTCCTCGGAAGCGTGGGTATCTACTCACTGATTGTCGGCTTCGTATATTTGATGAGCGCAAGCTATGCGGTTGGCGCCATTGCCGCCGTTCTCGGCATTGCTCTTTGCGTTGCCGCTCACTTTATCTGTAAGCATCGCGAGGAAGAGTACGGTTAAATGATATCCTTTGTTACACCTTCTCCGCCCATTTGGCAGCAGAAAAATTAACGAGATCGGAGAGCTGTTATGAAGCTGGTGTTTGTGTCATCCACCTTTCGCGATATGCAGTTTGAGCGGGACGCGCTCCATACGCGCGTCGTGCCCCGCATGAATCAATTTTTGGAACGGTATTCGGAGACCGTTCATTTTGGCGATCTGCGCTGGGGAGTCAACACCACGGAGCTGGAGAGCGAGGAATCCTCCAAAAAGGTTTTGAAGGTGTGCCTCGATCAGATCGAGGACTGCAAGCCGTATATGATCGTCTTTATTGGTGAGCGTTACGGCTGGATCCCCTCTGCCGACCTGCTTCATGGGGCGGCTCTGCTGAAGGGAATGGACACCTCCGCCATCAAGGAGAACACCTCCGTCACCGAGCTGGAGATCGAATACGGTGCGCTACTCAACCCCGATCTGGAGGGGCGGGTGCTGTTTTACTTCCGCAATCCCTTCGATATGTCGCAGATGACTGAGGCGCAAAGGGCTGACTATATTGCCGAATCGCCTCTGCATCGGGAAAGGGTAGAGCAGCTGAAGGCGCAGATCGAGGAAACATACCCCGATTACATACGCCATTACGACGTCGCCTACGATGCGGAGTCACAACAGTTGGTTGGCCTTGAGCCGTTGATGGACCGGATCTTTGAGGATCTGCAGCGCGTCTTTGATTTGGATCTGGCCTATCTGAATGCGCTTCCCGCCGAGGAGCGCGGGCTTGCGAATTCCAAAAATCATTTTGAAAAGATGGCGGCGGATTCCTATTACAGAGATCTGTCTGCCGTGAACGAATTTGACTACGACGCCTTTTCTCATTTTTATCAGGCACGCTTTGAAAACAACCCCGTGCTTGAGGTGGTGACCGGACCGCACGGCATCGGCGCAAAGACTTTGGTGGCCCAAAAATATAGCAATATCGTAGCGGCCGGCTACAACGCGGCGTGCTTCTCCTTCGGTATGGACGAATTTACCGACACTGTCGATAAAATGGTTTCCGCGTTTTGCTACAGGCTTGAGGAGTGGATGGAGATCCCCCACGGCACGAAGGCGACGGCAGATCGCTTTGCCGATCTTTGCGAGGAATACACCCACCGCAGTGAGCTGCCGTATCTGTACTTTTTTGCGGTGAATCTCCCCCAAAGCGCGCTGAAGGTGCTTTACAAGCTTTCGGCCCGCTATCCGTATCTGTTCGGCGTTGGCTTTTGCCTGCATTTCAGAAAGGAAATTTCCGACCAGGCGTCCTTGCCCTTTTTCCTGAAAAGCCGCATCACCCGCGTGCCCGCACTCGGTGCGGAGGAAATCGAAGAGATGGTGCGCGCCATCCTGAGGGCGAAGCGCAAGGAGCTGCCGAAGATCGTGATCGACGAGATCAAAAAGCACAGCGAGGCGAATCTGCCTCTGTACCTGTCGTTACTGGTAGAGCGTCTGCTGATCCTGGACAGTGAGGATTTTGCCGCCATTCGTGCCCGCGGCGACGGGATGGATCAGATCAACGCCTATATGATCGATCTGATCCGTCAGTCGGGTGACAACGTAACGGAAATCGCCAAGGAGCTGCTGGAGGAGCTGGCCGAGCGCATCAATCCGGTCATGATCCGGCATCTGGTGGCGCACATCGCCCTGCCGTATCACTACGGTGAGGACGGCATACAGGAATTTTTCACACATCAGGGCTGGAGCTACACCTCCCTTGACTTTACGCTGTTCAAAAAGACCTTTCCGTCGCTGGTGTATCAGAATGCCGCAGGGTATCTGTACTACACCAACAACGACGTGAAAGCGGCAGCACAGCAGCTGTCGGAGAAGTGGGGCACCGATCGGGACGTGCAGGCGATGATGACCTTTATGGATACCAAGCCCACAAAGCAGGTCATCAAGGCAAAGCTGCTGACATATCGCTATCTTGGCGACGCCGGACGCTTTGCGGACTGCGTGCTGGCCTGCATGGACGGTACCGTATATCGGGAGGAAACAAAGACCTTGGCCGAGCGGTGTCACGATGCCTTTTGCAGCATCATGCAGGAGGAGATCGCTGAAAACAGTGACTTTGCGGTATCGGTATCCGAGGCTATGCTCGACGCCATAGCGAAGGGTCAGGTGAAATACCCTTACGAGATGGCGTCGTACGTGCTTCAATGCATTCCGTCGTGCTACGTTGTCGAAAAGGAGGCCGTTGACGGGACGTATGCGTTTTTGGTACAGCTGGAGCGACGTTTGAGCGAGCTGCGTGAGCGGTGCGAGGAAGAGGTGCTGAAATTTACGCACTTTTTGGTGTGCGGCTCGTATATGATGCCGTTGCTTGTTCGTATGGGCGGGCTCAAGGCATCGGCTGAGGGCAAGCGAGTGGCGGAGCAGATGAGAAGCGCGGGCCCCCATTGGCCGCAGAGGGTGCTGCAGATCATTTGGGAAAGAAAGCTGCCTCTCGTGAAGGAGCTGAGCGACGGCTCCACGGAAATGTTCCGTATGTTTTCCGACGTCCTGAGAATGGACGATCCCGTGAAGGAGCCGATGTTCCGCGGCTTGTACGAGCAGTGCGTGAGGCTGGAGGAGTATCTGTCCACCAAGGAGGCGGATCGGTATGCCTGCTTGATGAAGGGAGATATTGAAACGCTTCCGCAGAGCGCCTTTGATATGTACGCGCTGTTTCTGGCCATGTGGGGCTTTTGCTGTGATAAAATCGGCGACGTTTCCAAAGCCCGCCGGTGCTACGATGCGTTTTACGCCTTGTTTGCCGGGCATTTTCAGGCAAATCCGCCGGATGCGAAGGATCGCTCCATGTATATTGGCGCGATCAAGGGCTATTGCCGTTTTTTGATCGCTCACGAGAAAAAGAAGAAGGCAAGCGCACGGTTTGAGGAGCTCTTTGAGTGGTGTCTTGCGCGAATGGCGGAGCCGCCTCTGGACTTCGAGACCGCGTATGAGCTGATGCAGATGCAGCAAATGGGCCTTGAGCACGACTGTCTTGAGGACGGCACCAAGGCATTTTTCCCCATATTCGGCCAGCTTCTGTCTGCGGCGTCCGCGACAATCGTGGCGCCTCAAACGGCGTTGCGAACAGTAGAATATTACGCCATCTTTTCGTCGCTGCTGAGCGATGAGGAACGAGAGCGGTATTTTGCGGAATTGGTCTCCCGTATGGTGCGGGGGACGGCCTCGCTGCTGAGCGAGGGGGAATTCGGCCCCCTTGAGGTGATCGATCTGCTGTGCCAATGCATTGTGGATTTCGGCTTGACTGCGGAAGTGGATATCGGCGGGCTGGCAGAGGCTGTCATCTCGCGTATCGTCGACGAGCATCCGGACGTATTTGAAGCCGAAGGGCAGGAATACGTGGCAGCCGGTATGCGGCTGTGTGTGGAAATACTCAAGGAGCGCAAGTCATAAGGGCGTTGATACCGTATTTGAATGACCGTTAAGAAAGGAAAACGCTATGTGTGATGAAAAATTAAAGGAGCTGCAGGAGCTGGAGGCAACGCTCGATTGCTTTCTCCGCGCCGGGATGAGCATGGACCAAAAGATCAAGGTGCTTGAAAATTCCTTCTGGCGCGCCCACCACGCGGGCTACTGCGACTATATGGCCGGTCAGCGGATGGCGGGCGTTGAGGACGAGCAGGTGCAGCAGCACGATATGGACTGCAAATATAAGTACGAGGTGGAGCGTCTGCTCACCCTCCTACACGAGCAGAAGCACGAGGAGTGGGAGGCGCGCTGGCAGAAGGCAGGAGACCTTTTTGACGAGGATCAGGAAAAGGGCTATCAGGCGTGGCTTGCGCTGTCCGAGGAGGGATGCGGTCACGCGTCGCATTCCATCGGCTGGTGCTTTCGAAACGGCCATGCCAGAGAAAAGAACGTGGAAAAATCCGAGGAGTTTTACAGGCTGGCCGTCAGCCAAGGCTACGCCAACGCCTATAACGGCCTTTATTGGCTGTATAAGGAGAACGGTAAGCCCGGTGCCTTGGATTTTGCACTGCAGGGTGCCAGGCTGAATGCTGTCGGCTGCTACGATGCGCTGGCCGGTGAATGCGGCGCGGGTAACGCTTTCGGTGGAAACTCCAGGGTTGCTGCCTATCTTGCCACCCGCGCATATGAGCTTGACAAGGATTATGGCACAACGCTCGGTATGTACTACCTGAACGGCAGCTTCCTGCCTGTGGTCTACCCCTATGCCAAATACTGCTTCGAGCATTCCTGCATGACCAAGGAGGAGCTTGAAGGGTACGGCGTGGAGTTCCCGCAGGACTGGGATGAGATTGAGCCCATCGAGCCGAAATACCCCTCGTTTAACCTGACGCTTGACACCTGCGAGGGTGCTACGGATCCCGACGCGCTTCTGGACAGGGCAAGGGAGCTGATGTTTGCCGAGGAGCCGGACCGCGAGGCTGCCAAGCCGCTGGTGCTGGAGGCCGCCCGGGCGGGAAGCTCGCTGGCGATGTACTATACGTTTATTTTGAGCATGGACGGGTGCGAGGACTTTCTGGTTCGCGGTGCGGATGAATACGGCGACCTGAATTGCATTGATGTCCTGGCGGAAATGTTTGCCTCCAATGCCACGTATCGGATCGGAGATCCCTATCTGAACCTCGCCGTGCGCTACTGGAACATGCGCAAAAGGCTGCACGGCACCGTCCCTATGAGCGAGGAGCTTGCAGAATGCTATGAGCGGTATTCCAAGGGCCTTGACGCGGCACTGGGACGCGTGACATATGAATACGATCCCTGCTGTAACGCCGTGCTGCTGCGCGCTGACGGCTCCTACGAGAGGATCAAAGTGGATTTTGACACGTTGGAAGGGCTTTACGCGCCGCTTGGCTGCGACAGGATCAACATTATTTCTACAGAATCCGTCCGCAATATATCCGAGATGCTTGGATTTACGGTGGTGATGTATTGCGACGAGCGAGGTATGCAAAAGCGGCTTCCCGAAAACGGGCAGGCGGCTTTGATGTCGGGCTATGACGTGATATTTGGCAACGTGGTGATCTGCGGCTTTAAGAAGGATTACGTTCCGCTTTATAAGCACGAGGTCGAGGCAGTTTGCAAGATGCTTGACGTTGATAGAGAAGGACGCGCATAAGGAGATAGGAAAATGAAACTTAGACTTAGGATGATCGCGGTTATTCTTGCGGTCGTGATGATGGCGTCGACACTTGCATCCTGCGGGCTTTTGGATGGCTTCGGGGATACGGATGGTGGCGGAGAAAAGAGCATTCACGGCTCGACGGTGGGTAACGTTTACAAAAACGAATATTTTGACCTTTCTCTGACGTTGCCGGCGCACTGGGTGTTTGAGGATAAGGAAAATCTTTCGGAAAATCCTTATCTGTTCTTTTCCAACCGCACCGATGAGGAAAAGGCCGCAAGCGATTTTTCGTTTGAGTGCCGTGCGGTAAACGAGGTGACCGCTGACGCCATCGAGATCAGTGTTGAGAAGCTGGACAGCAAGTACGCCGGAGGCAGCAGTTGGAATTTCAGCAACTGGGCAACGGGCAGCGGTCGCTTTCGGAACAGGCCCGATAATATTGTGTCGGTGAGCGAGACCGTAGGCAATATTGCGGGTGAGGAATACTACGGCTGGGAATACATGATCACCAACGAGGGAAATCCTGCGGGCAGATCGGCAATATTCTTCAAAAAGGTCAACGAGTACATCATAGCCGTCAGCATTCTCTCCGACGGCTTTTTCGGCGAGGATGGCTTGAAGGGATATGCCATTGACAGAATGACCGATTGGCTTGGTAAGGCAAACGCCCCCGCCGCCTCCATGAACGCCGAGGGCGGTGGATACTACCTCAACGATATTATGGCGCCCCACTGGGAAAGCGATATGCTTTATTCGCAGTACCGCAGAAACGACCCCTTTACCATCGCGGGCGAGATCTATGACGACTGTATCCCCCTTGATAACGGAAACTCCTTCGGCCCCGGTAAGCAAAAGGATGTGGTCTATTATCTGGACGGTAAGACCTACAATGAGTTCAGCTTTACCACGGGCGTGATGGACGAAAGGATCACCGTCAACACCTCGCCCGATCAATACGTGGCGTTTGAGATCCTGCTCGACGGCGAGCAGGTCTTTGAGGAGCGCCAATATGCCTTTGCCAAGGCGCAGACCTTCAAGGTCGATATCACGGGCGCAAAGAAAATGGTCATTCGCGTGAGAGATAATTGGGAGCTGACCGAGTGCGTTATAGCAGATCCCGTTATTTCGACGTCGCCGCGTCATATTGAAAAAGAGATCGGGAAGGTCAGCGGAACCGTGGATTTCCTTGACGCAGCCTCGGTGTTTTACAAGGGACAGAGGACAGAGATCCTTGACGGCACGCAGCCGAAGACCTTCAACGTGGCGGGCAAGGACTATAAAGAGGGAATGATCCTTACGGATGCTTTTGGCACCTCGGACAGAACCTATTTCAACCTCGGCGGCAAGTACGAGCAGTTTCATTTCTCGACGGGCATTATCAAGGACACGACTTACCCTGGTAACGGTTGGCTCAATATTTATCTTGACGGAGTTAAGATCCTTGACGTTGAGCTTGAGTATGATATGCCCTCGGTGAGCTATTCGCTTGACGTCTCGGGCGGTCATATTCTCTGTATTGAGAGCACGGCAAACGCAAGCAACGCGTTCCATCAGGGAGATTATGCGCTTTATAATATGACTCTCGGCGCGCCCGTAATTGAGGAGCCCGAGCCGGTAGAGCCCGGATCGTACAAGCTTATCAGCGAGATCGGCGTTCCGTTCTCCACGAAGGCGACGAGAGTATACGACGGCTCGACCAAGTACAGAGGACATTATCTTGGCGATATCTTCTATAACGAGGGCATCGCCATGGAATCGATCTACAGCTTCTTCGGCTCTCCCCTGGATGCCGCTGCGCCTGCCGAGGCAAGCTTCAAGCTTGGCGGACAGTTCAAGTATTTGACATTTACCGTTGGACGCGTGGATAAGAGTCACGTGAAGGATGACGTTCTCGTGGTATACGGTGACGGAGTCGAGCTTGCGCGTTATACTCTCACCGCAACCGCCTTCCCCAAGAGCTACGAGCTGAATATCGAGGGCGTTGACGTGCTGAGCTTCCATCTGCTCGGTATGCCGTCACTGACGCGCGGAACCTATATGGTGGCGGATATCGGCGTCCACACCCATGAGATCGGCGAGCTTGAGTTCAACAAGCCCGAACAAGAGCCTTTCCCCGAGAGCGTTGACCTTATGGAGCGATTCCTGCCATACGAATATATGAGCGCAGAGGGCAACGGACACGATGCGATCCGTTATTTCAACGGCATTTACGACGGTACCGACAACAGAAAATTTTTCACCGTTGACGGTGTGAACCATACCCGCGGCTTCGTGCTCTCCACCTGCGTATATTTGTCCTTGGACTCGGGCGGAATGATCGGTGCAGGTATTTTCGGTGTCGCAGGATTTGTCGGCGGCGGACTTGCACTCCTTGCTCTCGCAACCTCATCGGAGGTCAGTCAGGCATCCTTTGCTTGCTTCAATCTTCAGGGGCAGTATAAGACCATGACGTTTCACGTCGGCGTCGTTGACGGACAGAATTATGTTGACAACAGGCAGCAGCCCTATGACACGCTCTACGTGATTGCGGATGATCAGGTCGTTGGCGAATACAGGCTTACAAGCGATATGGA
Organism: Oscillospiraceae bacterium; assembly: GCA_015064005.1. GTDB lineage: Bacteria > Bacillota > Clostridia > Oscillospirales > CAG-272 > Firm-07. The sequence continues at coordinate 16,215 of SVTA01000020.1, read as the reverse complement.
AACGGTAGAGATCACCGTGGATATCAAAAACTGCGAGCGTCTTGCTTTTTGGGTGGATCACAACAGAAACTCACCTTCCTACGGCATTTTTGACGCAACTATTACGAAATAAGGGGGACACGGCATGTATTACTTAAAGATAACCTACGATATTTCCACCGGCAAGTCTGTCTTCATCCCGGCAGACGGCAAGCACCGTGGTGTAACCCAAGGGCTCAGTGCCTTGGCGAAGGAAACCGGTGACGGCGGCTTTTCCGTGGAAACGCTTACCTGGGAACGCGATGATCCCGGCGATACCGCGCAGAAGGAGCAGGAGATCCGCATGGCTCACACAGTGAAGGTCGGGGAAGTATGCTCGGGCAGCTACAGCGTCAGCGACTGGTCCTACCTTAAGGGCGTGTCTTACAGGCACCCGAGTTACAGAGCAGCGGTGGTAGACGGCAGAATCGCCCTGAAGGAAAGCGACGATCCCGTTATCAAAGCGCGGGTGTGTGTCGAAATGGGTGATCATGCGCAGGCGGATAAATTGCTCCTGCCGATCCTGCCGCCCGATCCGAACTATTATTATTTCACAAACCGCGAGGCCAATCGGCTGCAGGCGCAAAGATACGAGCTGGGGCTTGGTGTAGAAAAGGATCTTGATCGGGCTTACGTACACTACCTCTATGCCGAAGCTGCTGATGACGTTGTCCGTTTGATGAATATGGGCTACGGCAAGGGCGTGCTGGATGAGGACACTCACTCTGACGACCTCTGCGAATATCATTTTTATAAGCTCATACATGCGGCGGGCGAGCGCGAGTATGCCGAATACAGAGTTTTTTGGGATGCTAACTGCTGGCTGTACGAATGGCACGAAAAGGACTCCACGGACAAGGATGATATGCAAAAGCGAAGAAGCTATGCGCTTTGCCGCCGTCAGGCTTGCGAGTGGATAATCGAAAAAGAGGACAGAGAAAAGGTGCTGAACGATGATCTCACGCTTTACCTCGGTGCATATCTTGCTTATCTTGAGGAGGGCAGCGAGGGAAAATGCACCTATGTTTATGAGAATGACGGCAGTAAACACGGGGAAACCAGCATTTATTCCGCAGAGAGCTACATCGAAAGAGCAGTCGCGGCGGGCAATGAGCTTGCCATCCGCGGAAAAGCGTTTATAGATGCCGTAAAGGAGTCTGGAGCATGAGCAAGGCAAACGAAGCATGGTCGGAATACATCCTCCGACTTGAGCGCGAAACGCACGAATACGCCTACGGCGATTGGTACGATCACTCGTGGAACGAGGTCTATGAGATCAAAAGAGGCGCAGACAAAAGCAGCCGCGGTGAGCGGATCAGGATCTGCTGGATCGACGGTGACGAGATCGGCTTTACGTTCTTCGACGAAAAAACGTCGGCGGACGGAATCGGCGGCAGGATCTCGATATCCGAGCCAAATGTGTGCCTTCGCAACAAGAAGGAGCAGGGCGGCAGAAACGAATACGCGTACTCGAGAAGCGATTACGTCGTGCTGAAGCTCGAGAGGGTGAGCGGCGCCCAAAACGAGGCAGCAGAGCCCGAGAGTCGGACGGATGACGAAAGCTGGAGGGCGGCGAAAGAGCTTTTCGACATGGACAACAGGGCAGGGCTTGAGGCTTGGCTTAGGCTTTGCGAGAGCGGTCACGCTCACGCCGCAAATTCGGTAGCCTACTGCTATCGATGGGGCTTTGGAACAGAAAAGGACACCGGGCGCGCGATAGAATATTACAAGCTTGCGATCAAGCGCGGATACCCGTCCCACTCCTATCTGGGATGGATTTACGACGAGCTTGGCAGACATGACGAGGCGCTTGAGATCTTGATCTGCGGCGCTCGCGCAAACGATGCGGCGTCCTACTCCGCGCTTTCGGTGCTGCATCCGAACGCCAGGGAGAACGGATACGTCGCGGCATATCTTGCGTCGCGCGCTTTTGAGCTCGACGAAAGGGAGGGAAACAGTCTTGGGCTGTGCTACCTTGAGGGCTCGTTTTTGCCCGTGGTCTATCCTTATGCGAAGTATTGCCTTAAAGATGGCGAGCTCACCAAGGAGGACATTGAGGCGTGCGGCGTCGAGCTTCCGGATTTCTGGGACGAGATCGAGCCGATCGAGCCTCGCTACCCCTTGCTTGCGCTGACGCTTGATACGCTTCAGAATGCGCCGAATCCCGCGGCTCTTCACAGGGAGGGCTTAGAGCTGCTCTGTGGAGAAAATCCAAGTGAGGCAGAGGGACTTGCCAAGATCAGACGTGCGGCGGAGTGCGGATACTGTCCCGCCATCATAAGCGCGTTTGCAAGAGAGCTTGACGGCTATTTGGAGATGCTGGAGCTCGGTGCGTTTGACTTTGGCGACGCGGAGTGCATAGAGGCGCTTGCGGTCGTATTGGGAGAGGACGTGAGCTATTACAAGGGCGACGCGAAGCTTAATATTGTCGAAAAGCTTTGGTCGCTGCGCAAAAAGCTCCACCCTTACAGGGAGATAGAGGACGAGATCGTAAAGGAAATGTTCAAAAGCTTTGCGGAGAGCTACGCCGCGATAAGCGAGGCGGAGAAAAAGCCCGTGCTCAAGTGCCCTCACACAGAGCCCTTTGATATGGAGGCTCTGGTTTCAGAGCTTGAGACACGCCCCGCGCCCGAGAGCTGTAGGGAGATCGCCGGGCTTTTGGCGGATTTGCCGATCTGGAGCTCGTTTATCAACAAGACACCGACCCCCGGGCAAAAGAGAGCCACAGCGCTTCTCGACGAAAAGCGCCGTGATCCCACGGTCGAGGAGCTTTTGTATCTGGCAGATATTTATTGCGGTAAGTATCACCGGATCCGCAAGGACGGTGAGGTCACAGCCTTCAAGCCCGAAAAGGCAAAGGAGCTTTATCGGCGCTACTGTGAGCTTACAAGGAGCGATGAGATAGCATATATTTTGAATCATTTTGAGCGCTTCAGCCGTCTTTGCGGTGAGAGCGTTCTCAAAAGGCAGGCAAAGGACGACCGTGAGCCCTACCGTGACGGAGGACTTTCAAGCTCGCGCGATCCCGATTCGCCCGAATGGAAGGGAGAGACGTAAATGAGTAAAGCGATCAAAATTTCGCTCAAAAAAGCTCCCGAGAGCTACGACCTCGGCGCGTCCAAGTTCTTCGGCACGCCCACCGTTCCTCTTGCGTGGGATGGAGATTTCTATGAGGACGAAATTTTCTTCTGCCAGATCAGGCTTTCCGATATAGCGGAGCTTGACAAGGAAAACAGACTACCGCACACGGGGTATCTCTATATCTTCCTTGAAACAGAGGACGGTAACTATCATCTGAAGCCCGACGTTCGCTACTACGACAGCAAGCCTGAGCTTGCCATCAACGATTTCAACGCCGCTGTCGACGGCTTTGAGAATTTTACAGAGGCCTATCTGATGGAGTTTTCCGAGGCGGACGGGGACGAAATCTGTACGAAGCTGTTCGGTTCACCAAGCGATTGGAATTACGCCGATAAGCCGCCGAAGCTCCTGATGCAGTACGACCCTCTTGACAACGACACCGGTTTTCTTGAGTTTCTTGACGGCTTTATTTACTTTTTCTTCGGTGAAGACGAAAAGAAGCTTGAAAATATCACTTTATGGGAGGAATATACGTAAAGAAAAAAGAGACTTTGGAAAAGGAGCTGCTTCCCAATGTCGTTTACGTTAGCAAGGATAAAGCCCCAACGTCGATGGCCGTGTATGATTTTGACAGCGACGCGGGACACGGCTCCTGCCATGAGGTGTGGAGCCTGAAACGGAAGTATTTGGCGGAGCACGGCATTGACCGGTCCTCTCTTGCTTTATTGAATCCGGGCTTTCATTTTGATTAAAGCGGAATGGCCGCGTGCTGCAAAAAAGGAATTTCGGAGGATATGTATCAAAAAGCCCTCGCCGGGATCTTCGCGTTGTCGGAGAGCCTCGGCGGGGGCTTTGCCATTTTTTGTTCCACTGCCGGATTGCATAAGCAAAATGCCGCGGGGCAATACTTTCATTACTCCAAAAAAGGGGAATGAAATGTATCGGAACAAAGTGGAAATTTGCGGCGTGAATACGTCGGAGCTGAAAACCCTCACGGACGAGGAAAAAAGAGAGCTGCTCCGTCGCTCCAAGACGGGTGACACGGCAGCCAGAGAGGAGCTGATCTACGGCAACCTCCGGTTGGTGCTGTCCATTATTCAGCGATTTTCGGGGCGTCGGGAAAACGTGGACGATCTTTTTCAGGTGGGGTGCATCGGTCTCATCAAAGCGGTGGATAACTTCAACGTGGAGCTGGATGTGAAGTTTTCAACCTATGCCGTGCCCATGATCATCGGTGAGATTCGTCGGTATCTGCGGGACAACAACAGCATCCGCATCAGCCGCTCGGTGCGTGATCTTGCCTATCGGGCGCTGCAGGTGCGGGAGGAGCTGACCAGAGAGCGGGAATACGAGCCGAGCGTGGATGAGATCGCCAAAAAATTGGGCGAGCCGCGGGAATCCGTGCTGCGGGCGATGGAGGCCATTGTGGAGCCTATCTCGCTCTACGAGCCGGTTTACAACGAAAGCGGCGACTCCATCTATGTGATGGATCAATTAAGCGACACCTCGGCGGGGGACGAGCATTGGCTGGAAAATATCGCGCTGAGGGATGCGATGAACAAGCTTTCGGAGCGGGAGCGCAGGATCATTGAAATGCGTTTTTACCGCAACAAAACGCAAATGGAGATCGCGGAGAGCATTGGTATCTCTCAGGCGCAGGTCTCGCGCCTTGAAAAGGGCGCGCTGGAGCGTATGCGGGGGCAGATCTGACCCCCTTGCAAAAAGACGGCGTATCTGTTATAATGGAGAAAAACCATTTGACGGAGGAATGCTATGGACGCCATTGTTTACACATCAAATACGGGACACACCGCCGCCTACGCGCGGATCTTGGGAGATAAGACCGGGCTTGCGGTCTATTCCTTGGACGAGGCCTGCCGCGCACTGCCCAAAAAGGCGGAGATCGTATATCTCGGCTGGCTCTTTGTGGGCGGGCTGAAGGGCTACAAAAAGGCCGCAAGGCGTTTTTCGGTCAGGGCCGTTTGCGGTGTGGGGCTTTGTGACACCGGCTGCCTTGAGGCGGAGGTGCGGAAAGCCATCAAGCTGTCTGCGGAGATCCCGCTTTTCAATATGCAGGGCGGCATTGATAAAACAAAGCTGCGGGGTATTTACGGTTATATGATCGATATGCTGATCAAGATGATGCGCAAAAAGAAGGCGCCGACGGCGGACGATCAACGGATGCTGGCGCTGCTGGAAGCCGATTGTGATTACGTCAGCGAGGACAACGCAGCAGCGTTCCTTGCGTGGTATGCAAACCGATAAAACCCAAAAATCCACGGCACCCTAAGCAGGTGCCGTGGATTTTTCATACAAGCGCGGTAACGGGGCTGCCGGAAAGCGTCAGTACCGTGGCATCAAGGAGGGCAGCATCCTCCTTTTGGTGCGTGACCGCTACCGTAAGTCCTGTTGGATTCGCCTCTCGAAGGAAGGGCGCGATACGGTGCTTCAGCGCCTCGTCAAGGCCCGAAAACGGCTCGTCAAGCAGCAACAGATCCCCGCCGAAGGCAAGAGCTCTTGCCAGTGCGATCCGCTGCTGCATACCGCCGGAAAGCGTGGTGGGAAGGGCGTTTTCGACCTCCTCAAGCTCCATGCGGGAAAGCCAGAGGCGGGCGAGAGTGTCGGCATCGGAGCGCCCTGCCAGCACCAGCTTGATATTGTCAAGGCAGGTGAGCCAAGGCAGCAGCCGTGGCTCCTGGAAGCACATTGCTACCCTACGGTGATCGGAGGTGATCTCACCTGCCGTAGGCTTCTCCAGTCCTGCAATCAGGCGCAACAGCGTGGTTTTACCGGCGCCGGAGGGGCCGGAAAACAGCAGCGTGCCGGAGGAGGGGAAGCAATGGGAAAGGCCCTCTATCACGGTTTTTTCGCCGTAGCAATGGGTGAGATTTTTCAGCTCAAGCATGGTATACCTCCCGCTTTTGCTCCGCGCGCTTCAGCAGCAGGAGCGTGATCCTCTCAATGGCCGCACTGATGAGAATGACGGTCAGTGTGTAGGCAAATAGCTCCTCCGTGTGCAGATAGAGCTTGCTTTCATAGATGAGATTGCCAATGGAGCCCGCCGGCAGGCAGAGGATCTCCGCCGCGATGCCGGCTTTAAATGCAAGGCCAATGGCGGAAAGGCAGGCGGCCCTGAAATAGGGGCGAAGCATGGGCAGGCAAACGTGCAGAAGCATATGGGACCGCGAGAGTCCAAACACGCGCCCCATTTCCAGCAGCCGGAGGTCGACGGCGCCAAGCCCGGCGCGGACATTGCCCCAGACGATGGGGGTGGCAACGGTCAACGTAATAAAAAAAGGTACGTTCTGCCGACCCAAAAACAGCATCAGCAGAAAGATCACCGCCGCAACGGGCGTAGATTTGCAGAGGGAAAGCAGTGGCGAAAACAGATGATGTAAAAGCCGCACGCCCGTTGTGGCAAGTGCCAGCAGCGTGCCCAGCAAAAGCGCCGCCAGAATGCCGCCCGCTATTCGCAAAAGCGAGGTGCCCACCGCCTGCCAGAAGGAGGCAGTGGCGACAAGCGAGAAGAGCTTACACAGCACGCGCCACGGCGTGGGCAATAGCAGAGGCTTGTTCAGAATGAGCGCGGCGACCCACCAGACACCGATCCAAAAGCAGACGGAAAGGAAGGGGAATGCCCATTTATCAAAAAACTGTTTTTTCATGGCAGATGGTAAAAATCCTCTCCCGGCAGTGCGCCGCCTATGGAGCCGAGAGGCATCTGCGTGAGAAATGCGGAAAGCGCGGCCTGCATGGCGGTACCGTCGATATAGCAGAGGTTGCAGCGGGGGAGTGCGTTTTGTGCCACGGCAGCGGAGGAGAAAATGCCGGTACGGGCAATAACGTCACCGCCCTTGGTATAGTCGCCCATCACGTAGGCAATGGAGGCTTTGTATTCCGCGAGAAACGCGGCGATCTGATCCGGGTGCGCTTCGATAAACGCGGTGCGTGCTACCACGCAGCCCTGTACCAAAGAGTTGGCAGGGAAATACTTTTCCCACTCGGCGGTAAGATCGAGGGAAGCGGCGAGGGCGAGATCGTTTTGCCTTGCCACGTTCACAGCAATGGTCACCATCGGCTCGGGCAGAACGGCATAGTCCACGTATCCGTTGGCTACCGCCTCCCGCAGCTCCTCCGCCTTGGCGTAGGTGGTGCTGTCCAGCTGTACGTTTACGACCTTCGCCTCTCGCAGCAGCGCTGCGGTGATGAAGGCGGGATTTTGGGCGGGGCAGTAGACGGTCTTTCCCGAAAGCTCGGAGAGCGCGGTGACGGCAAGCGCCTCCTTTGTAACCAGATGCAATACACCCTTGGTGTTCAGCGCCAGCACTCTGACGCCGCCGTTGGTGGCGTTGTACAGGGTAGAGGCCACATTGGTGGGCAGGGCGGCAATATCCGCGTCGCCGCTGAGGAGCGCGTCGCGCACCAGGGTGGGGTCGGTTTCCTTGGTAAACTGATAGGAAAGCGCCGCGTTTCCATTGGCGGCATCGTCCATCAGCTTGGCCATGCCAAATCCGGTGGTGCCGGTGAGGGTATAGACCCGCACGGCTTCGTTTTCCCTCTTTTGACAAGCGAAAAGGGAGCAGATAAGGAGGCAGGCCAGCAGGATAGTCAGTATTTTTCTCATAAAAACCTTCTTTTTTGAAATCATCCGTTACAGTATACCTTTTTTTCCTCTGTTTGTCAAGAAAGGAAGGGGGAAAGGAAAAATGTTAACAAATTGTTAAAAGAACCGGCCAACTCTGTACAGAAGTGGGAGGAGTGGATTATAATAAAAGCGGATTTTTAAGACAAGGAGCTTTGATATGAGCATTCAGAAACAATTTTTTGGCAATCTTCCCGATGGTAGCGCGGTATATCGCTACGTGATGCAGAATGCTTCCGGTATGACGGTGGCTATTCTCAATTTCGGTGGCGCGATCCAGCAGATCCTTGTGCCGGACAAAAACGGACGGCTCACCGACGTTGTAGGCGGCTATGACAACGTGCTTGATTATTATTACGGTAACGGCTATCAAGGAGCTCTCATTGGCCGCATCGGCAACCGTATCTGCCGCGGTAAATTTACGCTGGAGGGCAAGGAATACAGCCTTTATATCAACAATGGCCCCAACTCTCTCCACGGCGGCAGGGTGGGCTTTTCCCACAAGCTCTGGGAGGTCAGCGCCACGGACGGTGCAGAGCCTTACCTTGAGCTGCATTACGTTTCTCCCGATGGGGAGGAGGGGTATCCCGGTACGCTGAACGTGACCGTTACCTACAAGCTGACCGCGCGCAACGGTCTTTCGATCCGCTACGTGGCCACCACCGACAAAACCACCATCGTGAACCTCACCAACCATTGCTATTTCAACCTTGGCGGCTTTGCCTCCGGCAAGATCCTTGACCACGAGCTGTGGTTGGACGCGGATACCTATCTGCCTACCGACGAGACGCTGATCCCTACCGGCGAGCTGCGCCCCGTGGACGGCACGCCCTTCGACTTCCGCACGCCCAAGACCGTGGGACGGGATTTTTACGCCGACGATGCCGATCTTGTTACCGCCGGCGGATACGATCACTGTCTCAATTTCACCGGCGGCGCCACCGAGGAGCCGGTTTGCCGTGCGGCGCTTTACGATCCTGCCAGCGGCCGGGAAATGAAGGTGTTTACCAACCAGCATGCGGTGCAGCTCTACAGTGGCAATTTCCTTGACAATACGGAGCATCCCTTCAAGGGAGGCTATCCGCAAGGGAAGCAGAATGCGCTATGTCTGGAAACCCAGCATCAGCCCGACGCCGTCAATCACGAACATTTCAGGAGCGTGGTGCTGCGGCCCGGAGAGGTCTATGATTATACCACGGAATACGTTTTTTCCGTTCGTTAAAGTCTTTTTCACCCCCGTCCTGCATAAGGTAAGGCGGGGGTGATTTTTATGTTATTGAGAAAAAAGAGCATCGCTTGTATGCTGATGATTACAACGCTTCTTCTTTCGTTTGTGTTGATACCGCACGCTGCGCCGTCCGCGGCGCCGGTCGCGGAGGGGGGCGGCGATATGCAGCTGCCCTGCGCCTCGGCCATTCTGATGGACGCCAAAACGGGGCAGGTGCTGTTTGAGCAAAATGCCGACGAGGCACTGCCGCCGGCATCCGTGACCAAAATCATGACCCTTCTGCTGGTGATGGAGGCGGTGGACGCGGGGCGACTTTCCCTCACGGATACTGTCACCGTCAGCGCCAATGCTGCCTCTATGGGCGGATCGCAGGTTTATCTGAAGGAAGGGGAGCAGATGTGCGTGGAGGAGATGCTGAAATGCGTGGTCATCGCCTCGGCCAACGATTGCGCCGTGGCGCTGGCGGAGGCTGTTGCCGGCAGCGAGGAGGCCTTTGTGGAGCAGATGAACCGTCGGGCGGTAGAGCTCGGAATGGTCAACACGCATTTCGAGAACACCAACGGCCTCGACGATACCGTGAAAAATCACGTGACCTCAGCGAGGGACATTGCTCTGATGTCGCGGGCGCTGATCGCTCACCCAAAGATTTTGGAGTATAGCGGCATTTGGATGGATACCATCCGTGACGGCACCTTCGGCCTCACCAATACCAACAGGCTGGTGCGCTTTTATCCCGGCTGTACCGGTCTCAAGACCGGCTCCACCGCAAGGGCAAAATTCTGCATCAGCGCCACGGCTGAGCGGGATGGGCTTTCGCTGATCGCCGTGATCATGGCGGCAGAAAGCCGTGACGTGCGCAACGCCACGGCGGCAAAGCTTCTGGATTTCGGATTTGCCACCTACAGTGCCTTTTCGGCCGATGCCGGCGGCTGCACGCTGCCTGTGACGGGGGGCGTTGGCGATAGCGTGAAGCTTTCCTTTGCACCCTTCAATGCCGTGGTGCCGAAGGGAACGGCCGCAAGAGTGGAATGCACCGTGGAGCTGCCTGAGAGCCTCGCCGCGCCCCTTTTTTGCGGGCAGGAGGCCGGGCGCGTCGTATACACGCTGGATGGGCGTGAAATCGGCTCCGTACCGATCGTTTGCGAGGAGGGCGTGGAGAGAATCAGCTTCGGTGTGCTGTTCCTGCGCCTTTTCCAAAAATTTTTACTGATTTAAGCGAAAAAATCGGAGAAACATATTGATTTTTTGAAAAAAATAGTGTAGAATGTTCGAGTATTATTGCATTTTCCAAAATGCGAAAGGTAGGTCTAAAAATGTCTGTTCGTTTGATTGATACTTATACTGCACCCTTTGTTTCTGCCGGTGAGTACACCGGTATGCAGCCGCTGGTCAACGCTGCGCACCAGATGCTGCATGAGAAGTCCGGTCAGGGCAGCGCGTTCCTCGGCTGGGTGGATCTGCCCCGTGATTATGACAAGGAAGAGTACGTGCGCATCAAGGCCGCTGCCGAGCGGATCAAGAAGTCCTGCGACGTGTTTATCGTCATCGGCATCGGCGGCTCCTATCTCGGCGCCCGCGCCGTGGTGGAGTTTCTCAATTCTCCTCTGTACAACAGCCTGAAGAAGGATACCCCCGATATTTATTTCTCCGGCTGCAATATCAGCGCCACCAATATGCAGGAGCTGCTGCAGATCTGCGAGGGACGCGATGTCTGCATCAACGTGATCTCCAAATCCGGCACCACCACCGAGCCTGCCGTGGCCTTCCGTATCTTCCGCGAGCTGCTGGAGAAGAAATACGGCAAGGATGGCGCCCGCGAGCGCATTTTCGTCACCACTGACCGCGCCAAGGGCACCCTGAAGGGCTTTGCCGATCAGGTAGGCTATGAGACCTTTGTGGTTCCCGACGACGTGGGCGGCCGCTTCTCCGTGCTGACTGCCGTGGGACTTTTGCCCATTGCCGTTTCCGGCGTTGATCTCGACGAGCTGATGGCAGGTGCTGCCGATGCCCGCGAGGCGCTTTGCGATCCCGACCTTGAAAAGAACGATTGCTACAAGTATGCCGCACTGCGCAACATCCTGCTGCGCAAGGGCAAGACCACCGAGATCATGGTGGGCTACGAGCCCTTCCTGCAAATGTTCTCCGAGTGGTGGAAGCAGCTTTACGGCGAGAGCGAGGGCAAGGATCAGAAGGGCATTTATCCCGCATCCGTCATTTTTTCTACCGATCTGCACTCGCTGGGTCAGTATATTCAGGACGGTATGCGTAACCTGTTTGAAACCGTCGTCTCTGTGAAGAACACCGGCGCCGTGCAGCTGATTCCTAACGATCCCGCCAACATCGACGGTCTGAATTTCCTTTCCGGCAAGGATCTGAACTATGTCAACAGCATGGCACAGCAGGGTACGCTCTTTGCCCACATGGACGGCGGCGTTCCCAATATCGTGCTGGAGGTTGAGGAGCGCTCAGCCCGCGCCCTTGGCTATATGATCTACTTCTTTGAGAAGGCCTGCGCCATCTCCGGCTATATTTTGGGCGTCAATCCCTTTGATCAGCCCGGCGTGGAGGCTTATAAGAAGAATATGTTCGCCCTCCTCGGCAAGCCCGGATACGAGGAGCAGAAGGCAGCTCTTGAGGCGCGTCTGGCAAAGCAATAATCGTTTTTGAAAAAGAGGGGCAAAAAAGCCCCTCTTTTTCTCCATCTTTTTTTGTCAAACCCCTTGAAAAAATAGAATTTATCGTGTATAATAAAGGCAAGGACGGAATTTTCTTCCGTCACGACCATATTTGGAGGTATAGGCTATGCTGAAATTGATGATTGGCGTAAAGGGCACCGGTAAGACCAAAACCCTGATCGAGAATGTGAATAACGCTGCAACTGCGTCCCACGGTGACGTTGTGTGCATCGAGAAGGGAACCCAGCTTCGCTTTGATATCAAGTCGAAGGTACGCCTTGTTGATACCGAGGAGTATCTGATCCGCGACGCAGAGGCTCTTTACGGCTTTGTTGCAGGCATTCTGGCCAGCAACTATGACGTAACCGATGTTTTCGTTGATAACACGCTGAAGATCTGCGGTGGCGACGTTGCCGCTATGGAGAAGATGCTGGAGAAGGTGGCAGAGCTGCTTTCCAAGCACGAGACCAACGTGTTTATGACTGCCTCTATGCCCGTTGAGGACGCAACCGATACGATTAAGAAGTATCTGTAAGCATAAAGTAAAAACAAGCCCCGGCATACGCCGGGGCTTGTTTTTTATTGCCATTTCCGTTCCGCGAAGCAGAGCAAACGGCAGATGAGGAGATAGGCAAGGAAGCAGGGGATGAGGATGAGGATCAGCCAGTAGACCAGCATCACGGGAATGTCGGCGGCGGTAAAAAGCACGCCGGCGATGGAAAAGGCAATATCTGAAAGGATAAAGGACAAAAGTCGTAGCAGCGTGAAGGCGCCAACGGAAAGCATGACCGTGCGCTGCAGAGGGTTGTGCCGATCAAAGAGGGAGCGGAAGGGGAAAAGGGATGGCTCGGGCTCCACGGCAATACCGAGAGCGTTGGCGGCATTTTGCGTGGCGCGTTTTTTCTCCTCGCGGCGTGTGACGAGGCGGCGGCAGAGGAAAAAGATCAGTGCGCAAAGCGCGATCTCGATCAGAATCGCGACCACATACCCGCTGTAGTTGTAGGTAAAATCAATGGTGCCGTACACAACGGAAATGGCAAGAATGGCGGCCACGTATTTGAACAGCAGCGCTCCGCCCAACAGCAGCGCCAGCTTTTTAGAGCCAAGGGGCTGCGGATGACAGGCGGCAAAGACCGCAAAGGAAAACAGCACAGCGGTGCCGAAAATTTCAGTCCACTGTAGCAGCAGGTCCACGATATCAAACCATATCGTGTCCATCAGTACCAGGTCGGAGGCGAAGATCTGATAGACGGGCACCAGCACGCAGGAGTAGAGTGCCAGCGCGGCAAAAAGCAGGATCATAAAAAATCTGAACGCGGATTTAGACATAGAAACATCCTTTCTTGTGTACGATTCCTCCTTATCATATCATAAAACAGAGAAAAAAGCAAATCTTTATGAAAAGTTTGTATGTTTTTTTCTGATTTGTCATAGGATAGGCAGAAGGGAGGTGAAAATATGCTGAAAAATGAGCCCTGTGACCATACTTACGTCATGCAGGCCGTGGAGGAGCTTGCCCGTAGCCGATTTGTGGGGCGCGGTGTGCTGACACACTCCATTCTCGGCCGGGAGATTCCGATCCTCACGCTGGGGCAAGGCGCTCGGTGTGTGCTTTACGTAGGAGCGCACCACGGTATGGAATGGTTAACGGCAGGGGTGCTGCTGGATTTTGTGGCGGACTATATCCGCCAATGCGAGCGGAACGCGCAGGTGTATGAGCGCAAGATGACAACGCTTTACAGAGAACGCTGCATATTCGTGGTGCCAATGCTGAACCCTGACGGCGTGGAGTATGCCATTCACGGTGTCGGGCATGAAAATCCTCTGCGGGAGCGAGTGATTGCTATGAACGGTGGGGAGGATCTTTCCGCGTGGCAGGCCAACGCCCGGGGCGTAGATCTCAACCATAACTATCATGCGGGATTTTTTTCCTACAAGAAGCAAGAGGCCGCAGAAGGGATCGCCTGCGGCGCTCCCACCCGTTACAGCGGTGAATTTCCGGAATCTGAGCCGGAAACAGCGGCGCTTTGCCGGCTTTTGCGGCAAAGGAGGGAGCAGATCGAGGGCATTTTGACGCTGCATTCCCAGGGGGAGGAGATCTTTTGCAGCTGTGGCGACGCACTTTCCGCCAAATCGATGTCGGTGGGACGTGTCCTGCAGCGCTTGACCGGTTACCGCATGGCACACCCGGAGGGACTTGCCGCCTTTGGCGGACTGACGGATTGGTGTATCGCGGAGCTGAAGCGTCCCGCCTATACCTTGGAGTGCGGCAAGGGAAAAAATCCGCTGCCCCTTTCACAGCGCCCCGTGATCTACGAGCGGCTGCGCCGGGCGCTCTTTACGTTTCCTTATATGCTGTAAAAAAGGTCAGCCCCTCGGCCTGAGCCAAAGGGGCTGATTTTTTATTCAAAAAAGTTCATCTGTTCCCCTTGCTTTGTGACGTTGCGGTAGGGAAGCCCCAGATGCTCGTAGGCAAGGCGCGTCACGCAGCGGCCGCGGGGGGTGCGAGAAAGGAAGCCGATCTGCATCAGATAAGGCTCATACACGTCCTCCAGCGTGATGGCCTCCTCACCAATGGTGGCCGCCAGCGTTTCGAGGCCCACAGGGCCACCGTCATAGAATTTGATGATAGTGGAGAGCATGCGTCGGTCGATATTGTCAAGGCCCAGCTCGTCGATCTCCAGCTGCTGCAGGGCGTAGCCGGCGATCTCAGAGGTGATGCTGCCGTTGCCCTTGATCTGGGCGAAGTCGCGCACGCGCTTCAGCAATCGGTTGGCAATACGGGGAGTGCCACGAGAGCGGGAGGCAATTTCCATGGCGCCGTCGTTTTCAATAGGCAGCTCCAGGATCTCCGCACTGCGTCTGACGATGGCAGCCAGCTCCTCGGGGGTGTACAGCTCCAGCTTGAGCAGGACGCCAAAGCGGTCACGCAGCGGCGTGCTGAGCTGGCCGGCTCTGGTGGTGGCGCCAATCAGCGTGAAGCGGGGCAGGTCGATGCGGATACTGCGGGCAGCAGGACCCTTGCCGATGATAATATCCAGCGCGTAGTCCTCCATGGCGGGGTAAAGGATCTCCTCCACGGCGCGGGAGAGGCGGTGGATCTCATCGATGAACAGCACATCGCCCTCAGAGAGATTCGTCAGTAGCGCGGCAAGGTCGCCCTGTTTTTCAATGGCGGGACCGGAGGTGACGCGGATATTGACGCCCATTTCGTTGGCGATGATGTTGGAAAGCGTGGTCTTGCCAAGACCGGGAGGGCCGTAGAGCAGTACGTGATCCAGGGAGTCGCCGCGCTTTTTGGCGGCGTCGATATAGACCTTCAGGTTCTCCTTCACCTTCTCCTGTCCAACGTAGTCGGTGAGGTATTGAGGGCGCAGGGAAACCTCCGGCTCGCCATCCTCCGCCGTTTCCGAGGTGGAGAGAATGCGGTTTTCGAAATCAAATTCCTGATCGGCAGAGAAGGGGGTAAAATCGTTGAAATTCATAGAGCCTCCTTGTTACATCAGCTTTTTCAGCGCCGCGCGGATGATATCCTCCACACTCATGGCGGAGGTGTTGATGCCCTGCAGGGCATTGAGGATCTCTGTGCGGCTGTAGCCCAGCACCAGCAGCGCCTCCTGCGCCTCGGTCATCTGACCGCTGCTTTGCGCGGCGGCAGTGGCGGGGATGGCGGTGCCGGCGGAAAGCTCCGTGGGGAGCATATTCTGCGCGAGCAGCTTGTCCCGCAGCTCCAGTATGATGCGCGCGGCGGTTTTGGGGCCGATGCCGTTGGCGCGGGAAATAGCTTTTCTGTCCTCCGTGGATACGGCAAGGATGAATTTTTCCGGCGTAAAGGCGGAAAGAATGGCCAGCGCCGCCTTGGGGCCTACGCCGGATACGGTGATCAGCAGCTTGAACATATCAAGCTCGCTCTCCGTGGCAAAGCCGAAAAGCTCCATGCCGTCCTCGCGCACCGCCATGTAGGTGTAGAGCCTGACCTCCTCGCCTTTGGTGGCCTTGGGCGCAATGGCGTCGTAGGTGTTGTTGCTGACGGTCAGCTTGAAGCCGACACCGCCGGCATTCACCACCGCGGTATTGGGGAAAAGGTGCGTCAGTGCACCGCTGATATAATAAAACATGTGTCCTCCATTTTGCCCGGCAGCGGCACGGGCGATATTTCACGGTGTCTTTTAAGGGTTTTCCGGCCGGACGACCCGCTTCACGGCCTTCTCCAGCTTGATGCGATCTATATTCATGTCCCGACCGCACCCCTCACAGACCATGCGACATATGCTTCCCACCCGCACAACGCGGAAGGTATGGCTGCCGCAGGGGTGGGGCTTTTTCAGTTCCAGAAGCGTGCCCGGAAAAAGCTTGATGATCTCCATTTCGGTTCTCCTTCGGGGTTGTAAAATTTAGTATAACATAAATACGTGAAAAAGTAAATATAAAATTATATTTTAAATTATAAAAAATCCTTTGACTTTGTGGAAATTATATGCTATAATAAAGAAATAAAATGGGCGTAGTGTCCGAATCATGCGAAAGGAGCTGCTATGATCATTCTCGGTATTGACCCCGGGCTTGCCATT
>SVTA01000019.1 GCA_015064005.1 Oscillospiraceae bacterium | reverse complement strand
TACGAATACGAAACCTATTGCACAGAAACGGTCATTTATTCATCGGTGGTAGAAATTCGCCACTGTGAAATGGAAAAGATTCAAGGGACTTGCTCCCGGGATGCCTTGGAAGATCCTGCAGACATGCGGACGTTAGATAGCGCTTACCATGGCAAGGAACAAGATCTTTGCTTAGGAAGGGCCGTATATCATTACAACACAGAAGGAGAATTGTGTTGGATCAAGTGGGAGGACAGCAATCGAACCTTCACGTTGACGATGAACGCATTGCGACAGTTGCATGGTGGTTATTGGTACAATTCCGAAGGCGATTTTGAAGGCTATGAGGGCGACGGTCTGATGGGTGAGCTGTTAAATCCCCGCACGGCGAGAGGAGCGTTGCGAGAATTTCGCGCACGCGTGGCGTGGCACACGAATCCGATCGGCGTCTGCATCACCATTGCTGCGTGTGTCGGCGTTGTCGTTGCTGCAGTTGTCGTATTCTTTTTCCTGCACAAAAGACGCGGCGGGAGAGCGCTTGCTGCTGCGGCCGATACCCCGACGGACACCCCAACTGCTCCCGCAGCGGAGAACCCGCCCGCCCCGGATGATCCCCCCACCCCGCCGGATAACTGACACTTTTATCATAGCCTAACCCCAAACAGCCGGGAGGTGTTACAACGCCTCCCGGCCGTTTTGGCCGGAGGATCTCAACTATAAACGAAATGTAAATTTTGTAAATAAAATGAAAACAAAACCCGGAAAGTCTTGACAAAATTGTGCAAAACGATTATGATGAAAGTACAGAACCAAAGGAGGCTCCCGCAAACAGCACAAGACAACCGAACTCTATTAAGGAGGATGCAGAAATGAAAAAGAACCGTAGACACCGCAATTTTGGATTGCAAGGCCTCGCGCTCTTGCTTTCCATCGTCCTTTTATTTGTTTTTATGCCTATCTCCGCCGTGGCCTTATGTGCGGATCTTAGCAGCACCGACGAAAATGCTTATTGGTCAGAAATACATCCGCCGCATGATAATGCTCATAATGTGGTGTATCGCAGCTCTGAGCAGTGGGAACAGGTGTATGCTTGTTTATCTGAAAAGCCTATGTTCTTCGGAAAATTCAGGAACCATCAGTCATTGAGTGCATTTGGCGAGCTGCAAGAAATGAGACTAGAATGTACCTGTGATGATAACCTCCACAGCAATGAGTATTGGGTGTCAATATGCGGAATTCGATTTGTTACGAAAGATGAAAACGATATATATTTTAGCATTGAGCTGGATTTTATATCTGTTGCAACGGACCTAAAAGAAGAAGCGAATGCGAGCTTGATACAAGATATGCGGAGCGTTAAGGGAACGGCATATGAAGACAAAGATGCCCTAACGATTGGCGACCTTGCATTTCACTATAAGAGCGGGGAGCTGTTCCGAATTGCTTTTGAGTACGAGGGCACGGAATACGAGGTCGCATCTGAGAATTTGAGCAAATATCCGCACGCCGGCTCAAACACCTTGACGATGCGGCTTTTAAATGTCAATACGGCCAAGGAAGCGTTCGAGGAGCTTTGCGCACAGCTGCATGTTGAGGAGGAGCCTGCGAATGGTAAGTTGACCGAGTTTGCATTATGGCTCAAACAACCTCCTGTGCTAGTAGGGATCGGTGCCATCTCCGGCGCGGTGATTGCCGCGCTGATCACCTACCTCATCCTGCGCAAAAGGCGCGGCGGGAGAGCACTTACCGCAGCCGCCGCCACTGCCCCGGCCGACGCCTCTGCGGATACCTCGACGGACACCCCAACAGCTCCCGCAGCGGAGAACCCGCCCGCCCCGGAGGATCCCCCCACCCCGCCGGAGTTGTAACGCCTTCTCGACGTGCGAATTTATATGTTCGTTTTTGGCTCCGGATCATGATGACGGCGAAAGTATTCAACAAAATAAAACTCGTTTTGATGATTTAAAGGCTCGGTCAAGTGTTTCTGAATAATTGGAGGTGATGAGGTTGAAAAGATTTTTAATCATGCTTTTGATCGCGTTGCTTACGGTCAATATGTGCGTATCTTGCCAATCCTCTAAGGGGGATGCGCTTCGGCGTGCGCAAGTTGAACTATTCGGCGCTTTGAAAGACGAGAGATATGATGCCGAAAATCTTGTTTGGTGTCAGATTGACGATGGTAACGCCTCTTTTACAGTGCTTTTATGTAGCGACATACCACCATACGACAGTGAAAGTATATTTGCTATTGAAGAGGTGGCTACACTGTATTTGGATGAATTTGCGGTTCCGCAAAATTGGCCCGAGCACAAGCGTATATTGGAAATAGACGGCGCGATATTTCAATATGTAGAGGGCGTTACACAAGAAAAAAGCCTATGGTTGATGACTTTGTACTTGCCTATTGATGAAGGACATTACGCAAGAATTGATTACGATCACGAATATATGTGGATGTACGCGTATCCGGCCAACGGAAACGAAACCTTTATGACGCGTTTGCTGCAAGCTGATACTGCGAGTGATGCCATAGTGGAATGGAAGGCGCATTTTCATTCCGAAACATAAAAGTTGAACGGCTGGAGAAGCCTTTTGCTTGGCCATCGGTCTTTCCACCGTTGGCGCGCCGTTGTGGCTGCGCTTGTCACCTACCTCATCATGCGCAAAAGGCGTGGCGGGGGAGCGGTTGCTGCTGCAGCCGCACCCGCCCCGGTAGATGCTCCGGTAGATGCCGTGGCAGACGCCTCTGCGGATATCCCAGCGGCTACCTCTATTCACCACAATGCAAATGACTATGTTCAATAATTGATGAGGAGGAAGATATGAGAAAGCTACTATTAATATGTTTCTGGATAGTGAATATTTATGCTTTGCTTTTGACGTGTAGCGCCGAAGCACTCGTATCCCCACCGATTGCAGAGGAAGCGGGTTACAAATCGTTTTATAAGACGTGGGAGGAATACCAAATGTTTTTGGCAGATGGGACACCTTCTGAAAAGTTTGTTTATTATGAATCGGTTCAGGCATTTGGCGATTTCAATGGGCTGAGTGCTCGTTATACTTCGTCAAATCAGCCAGTTAGTACTTGCTTCGAGTGTACGTATTTCACGATAGATGGAAACAATGTTTCTTTCGTTGTTTTTTGTGCTCCCAGCTCATATGACGATTTGCTGGCCGCAAGTGTGGAGGCGGATTTAAGCCAAATGTCGGATATGCGAAATTTACTGCAGACGGCATATTATGGAGAGCATCTTTTGCGCGTACGGGATATTTGCTTTAAATATGGAGAGTATGGCGTTTTGGAAAATATTGTACTGAAACGCGGCGAAATAGAATATACGATATCTGGAAATGATGTTGAATTATGTTCATATCCGCATTATGGAAAAAGCACGTTAATGATGCGTTTGCTTGACCCTAAAACTACTGAGGCGACGATTGACGAGCTTTATGCCCGTTTGGATGGCACGTATAAGGAGCCTGTTACGCTTTCGTCATGGGTTCGAAAGCCTCCCGTGCTAGTAGGAATCGGCGCCATCTCCGGCGCGGTGATTGCTGCGCTTGTCACCTACCTCATCATGCGCAAAAGACGCGGCGGGTGTTGACGGAAAGCACACAGTACATTGTAAATTTGAATGTGTTATATGATGAAGCATATTCGGCTAGATTTCCAATTGCATCTATGGAGAAGAGAAGGAAACAGAAGCGGCTACTGCACAAATACCTATTTGTGCAGGCTGCAGGTCTTTGATCGAAGAAAACGCCGATCGCTATACGCCCGTTGTGTAACGTAATCGGCGAGAACAGGAGGGAATATGAGTATAGCAAGAAATATTTGTTTCGTTTTGTTGGCTTTGATCGTGTTGCCGTTTTGCTTATCACATACGGTAGCAGCTATCGAAATCGAAGAGCCGACGCACTGCGAGGTGTTTGATATTCCCAAGTTTTATACGGAGAATTTGGAGGAATACCAAGCTTTTATAGAGCAGGAAGAATTTCCGGAGGGCTTTCCTACCTATCATTCTGTTCGCGTTTTTGGCGATTTTTACAGCTTCAGCTGTCCTTGGCCTGCTTATACACCATTCCATGCGACCTATATACTTCGAGATCGAAACGGGTGCCTTATTCAGGTGAATATCCAATATCGTGATGAGTACAACGGTTATGGTTATCAGGTGATGGATCTGGCACAAATGGAGGATCTGCGCACCATCAGCGGAACCGCTTATGAAGGATTGGTTGGTCCGGAAGATATAGAGGTAGGGTTGTTTAGTCTGGAATATGAAGGATTCTCTTTTACTTACGGTATCAATGACGGGCGCTTGATAGGATTTACATTTTACGACGAGCCGTGGCTATATGATGTTGATTTCAAGGACGAGTATCCTCTTGAGGGTAAAAATACGTTATTGATGCGCTTTTTGAATCCCGAAAGCACAGATGCAGCAATCACGGAGCTATATGAAAAGCTGCACGCGGAGCCTTTTTTGTCGCGACTTCAAAAGCCTCCCGTGCTGGTGGGAATCGGCGCCATCTCCGGCGCGGTGATTGCCGCGCTTGTCACCTACCTCATCATGCGCAAAAGGCGCGGCGGGGGAGCGGTTGCTGCTGCGGCCGCTGAAGCCGCCACCCCGGTAGATGCCGTGGCAGATACCTCGACGGATAACTGACGGCTCACCGCGACCAAAAATCAAGGCCGGAAGGCGCTGCTGCGCCTTCCGGCCTTGATTATGATGTTTTGCGCCTCCGCTTGGCACGCTTACGGCGGGTGGGAAGCAGCGCGCCGGCCACGGTGGCGCATGGTAGAGCCGCATACAGCCCCACGATCAGCGGGCGCTGATAGGCACCGGCGCCGCGGGGGAAGATAAGCCCCAGCAGCATCAGCATCACAAGCAGTACACCGCCGGCCAGCAGCCCGCAAAACAGCGGTAGTCTGCCACGGGCAAGGCGCACCGTCAGCATACCGTGTAGTGCGGCGGAAAGATACAGCAGCGCCGTGCCCACTATTGCCGTATACTGCCCGGGGTTGGCGGTTTGCTGCAGCAACGCCGCAGCTGCCAAAAGCAGCAAAAGCCCCGCTCCCAATGCCGCGGGCAGCGCCAGCAGGGTGCTTTTCAGCATTTTCGGCAGCGTGAGGGCACCCCCACCCTCGCCCGAGGTGCTACGGCGTCTCCCCCTTGTCTTTTTCTTGAAAATGGGCATAAAAATCCCCTCCTTCACGTATTGCGTACTACAATATATGAGGGAGGGGGTGTTTTTAGTCCTGAGCGTCCTCAGCGCGCACGTCCACGCTGCGAATGGCGCTCTTCAAGAGACGGATGCGGGTGTGATCGCGTCCGGTCTCGATGATCATGGTCTCTTCCTTAATGCTGACTACCTTGCCGATGATACCACCAATGGTGGTGATTTCGTCGCCTACGGAGAGGTTGTTGCGCATATCGTTTGCTTCCTTTTCCTGCTTTTTCTGCGGGCGGATAATGAAGAAATAGAATACAACCGCAACAACGGCAATCAGCGCAAATGACATCCAGCCGTCCATTTTTTTCCTCCTTGATGGAAATATATTACGCTTTATTATAACACTTCAGCGACCGGATTACAAGCCCATAATTGTAAAATTTTTAATAATATCTGCACAAATTTGCGCTTGGCGCCAATAAAATCGCGCGGGAGTGTTGAAATAAACCGATAAATATGCTATAATATAAAATAATTATTGGATTTTTTGGACGGAGAAGTCTTATGCCTTATATTGATTATCCCGAATGCGGTAAAATTGTAAATACTCACGGCTGCCACGGCGGCGTGAAGGTGGAAACCTGGTGTGACACCCCGGAGGTGTTTGCGGCGTTGCCCGCTGTCTACGTCAGGGCAGGGGATGGCTTTCGCCCCATTAAGCTGAAGAAGGCCTCGCCTGCCAGCCGCAATTTCGCCTATGCGGATCTGGAGGGCGTGGATACCATGGAGGCCGCCGACGCTCTGCGGGGAACGGTGCTGCATGCCCGGCGTGCAGACCTGAACGTTCCGGAGGGCGTGCTGCTGATCGCAGAGCTCATCGGCCTTTCCGTCTTTGACGAGCAAAGCGGCAAGCTGCTTGGCACTGTCAAGGACGTGATCCATCCCGGTGCCACGGATATTTACGTGATCCAAACGCCTACCGGCGAGGCTATGGTGCCCGTGGTGCCCGAATTTGTCAAGCGTGTGGATATCGACGAGGGCATTTTGCTTTCGCCTATTGAGGGGATGTTCTGATGATGCGATTTGATATTATGACGCTTTTTCCGGACCTGGTTTCCTATGTGTTGGGAGAGAGCATTATCGGCCGGGCTCAGCGTAGCGGCCATATTGCGGTAAATGCCTATAATATCCGGGATTATTCCAAGGACAAGCACCATCGGGTGGACGATAGCCCCTATGGCGGCGGTATGGGTATGCTGATGATGGCGCCGCCTATCTACGATTGCTATACCGCCATTCTGGAGCAGAGCGAGCCGGAGGCGCGGCGACGGGTGATCTATATGTCCCCCCGCGGCCGGGTGTTGAATCAGGAAAAGGCAAAGGAGCTTGCACAGTACGATCAGCTGATCATCCTTTGCGGTCACTATGAGGGCGTGGATGCCCGCATCATCGAGGAGATCGTGGACGAGGAGATCTCCATCGGTGATTTCGTGCTGACAGGCGGTGAGATCCCGGCCTGCATCCTCACCGATGCGGTGGCGCGCTTGGTGGATGGGGTGCTTTCCGACCCTCTTTGCTATGAAAACGAGAGCCTTTCCGCCGGGCTGGTGGAGTACCCGCAGTACACGCGCCCGGCTGTGTTCCGCGGGCGGGCAGTGCCGGAGGTGCTGATCTCAGGCCATCACGCCAATATCGAAAAATGGCGTGCTGCTGCGGCTTTGGCCGAGACGGAGCGCCTGCGCCCCGACCTGCTGAAAAAAGACAACTAATTATCCGGAGAAAGGAGGAGAAAAATGAATAAAGGTAGGTTTACCTTTGGCGCTGTGGGCAGATTTTTTACCCGCGCCTCCGCCTTGATTTATTATGTGATCTCCGCCAGCTTCATTGGGAAAATGTTTACCGCTTACCCCGCCTCGGATGGGGTGGTGGGCGGCTCTTACGTAGGAAATATCGGCCGTGTGGGTCATAGACGTGCCCCCCGCAAGCGCCATACCGTTCGTCGCGCCGTGGCGTGCGCCATGGAGCGAAACGTACTGTCCCGCTCAACGGGCTGGCTGCTGCGGGCGCTGGGACGCTGCAGCCTGCGTACCTTTGGTATGTTTTTCATCAGCTTCGCAGCCTTTTCCGCGCTGATGTATATTTTGGCCACCACCGTGTGGCACAACGACGCCGCCAACTGGGGCAATCTGATCGCCGCTGCCTGTGCGCTTCTGACGGGCGTACTGCTGACCTTTTCGGATCAGTCCGTGGCGTATTCCTTGCACCATGGCTTCCTTGGTACCCTGCTGGGCAACGTATTCGGCCTTGCGGACGACGGCGTGCAGGAGCCGGAGCAAAAGGGCCGCCAGCATTATCTGGTGGCGGTGCTGAGCGGTGGTTCCGTGGGTGCGCTGGGCATGCTGGTGCAGCCCTGGATGCTGCTGGCGTCCGCCGTGGCCATTCTCGCTGTGGTGATGGTGCTTTCCATGCCCGAAACCGGCGTCATGCTCTTTTTGCTGTACGTGCCCTTTGTCGGCTACGTGCCTTACGGCAGAACGCTTCTGCTGCTTCTTGCCGTACTGTTTCTGGTGGGCTACACGGCAAAGCTTTTGCGGGGTAACCGCGTGTTCCGTATGGAGGCGCAGGATCTCCCGGTGCTGGTGCTGCTGCTGTTTTTTGCCTGCTCCGCATTTTCCGTGGCCGGTGGTGAGGCTTCTCTCCGGGCGCTGATGAACGTGATGCTGGTGCTGACGTATTTCCCGGTTATGAACATCGTTGCCACCACCAAGTGGCTGGTGCGGTGCCGTGTAACGCTGTCGGTTTCCGCTGTTGCTACCGCCGTGGTGGGCATTCTGCAGTTCGTTGTGGGCGCCGTTCGGATGGACGGCGTGGATATGGCGCTGCTCGGCGGCGCGGTACGGGCGGGCTTCGTGGATCACACCACCTTTGCCTATTTCCTCGTGATCGCCTTTGCCTTCACTCTGCCCGCCATCTTTACCTCGCGTGGTGCGGCGCGTCCGCTGGCGGTGATTGCCTGCCTTCTGATCGCGGCCGCTACGGCGCTTTCCTACGTACAGAGTGCTTGGATCGCATTGGTCGTGATCGCCGCGGTTTTCGCGCTGGTATATGAAAAACGCAGCTTTCCGTTACTGTTTCTTGGCACCGGTGCCGGCGTGGGCGCCTATTTCCTGCTGTCGGACCATGTCCGTGACCTGATCGTCAGCTTTTTACGGGAGACCTCCGGTCAGGCGCTGGCCCGAGGACCCATTACCGATGCCGTGCGTGAGATCTTCTTCGGCAGGGAGGGACTGCCCGGCTCCGCCGGAGTGACCCGATTTATTTTCGGCCTTGGAAACGGCGGCCTGGAAGCACTGTATCCCGTATTTGGCAGCGCCGGCACGCAATTTGTGGAGGGCGGCTGCAGCTTTTGGGTCGAGGCGGTGTGCGAGTTCGGTGTGATCGGTGCCGCGGTGCCTGCGGTGCTGTTCTTCGTGCTGCTGCAAAACGCCTTTACCGCTCTGCACGACGCGCAGTACCGGGAAAAGCCCGCTCTTGCCTACGTGGGCATTTGTCTTGTGGCAGGCACGCTGTTCCTCAGCTTTTTCAGATCTGCCTGGTATGATCCCGCAGCGCTTTCGTTTTTCTTTACCGCTGTCGCGCTGGTGGGCGCCGGCTTGCGGCACGATCGGCGCAGCCATTTCAACTATTCCGATGCGCAGGAACGCTTCAGCGCGGAGCTTGAGTACCGCGCGCGCCACTGAGGGGAGGAGCATTTATGAAATTCAAAAAATTCGGCACCGCAAGGAACGGTGCCTCATCCGCTCCCACTAGATGGCGTCCCGCCCATACATTGCAGCAGGATGCCAAAGAAAAAAGAGGCTTGCGTTGGTTTTATGTTGTGGTAGACGCTCTGCTTTTGCTGGCGGTGGCGGCAGGCGCTTTGCTTGTTTACGCAATTTGGGCGCCCACGCCTGAGGAGGGTCTGTTGGGAGAAGCTCGGCACGTGCAATATACGTTGGAGGTCTCCGATATACGGGAGGAATTTTTGCCTTACGCGCAGGAGAAAATGACGGTCTTTGCCTTCGGGGCGGGGGAGTCAATCGGCACGGTGCAGGAGGTTGCCGTTTCCGACCGCGAGGGGAAACGGGTTCTTGTGCTGACGCTGCGTGCTGAGGCACGCTATCTGGAGGGACGCGGCTATTATATTGGAGATTTTCGCGTAGCCTCCGGCAACGGTCTGGAGATCATGTTCGAGAACGTTTACGGCAGGGCCCAGTGCGTTGGGGTCACCGTAGAGGAATGAGGTGAATAGCATGAGCGAAGAAAGAAAAAACAGCCCGCGTGTGCGCTTTAATCTGCTGGATGTGGCGCTGATCGCGCTGGCGCTGCTTTGCGTGGTCAGCGTCTGGCAGCGCGGTAATTTGAAAAAGATCTTTGAGGAAAGCGGCGTATATCAGAGCTACACCGTTACCTTTGCCGCGGAAAATATTTCCCAGGCCACGGCAGATGCCCTGAAGGCCGGTACGGTGCTTTATGCGGAGGATAATGGAACCCGTTTTGTGCTTGGAACATTGAATGATAATGTAAGTGTGGTTTCAAAAGGAAACTGGTCTCTTTCTGTCAGCGGAAGCCTGAATTGTATGCTTTTACCAAAGGACGGACTTTATTTTTTGAAGGACGGGCCGCAGCTGGCACTGAATATGCGTTTTGTGGCCGAAAGTGAGACGGCAACGCTGGAGCTTGTGGTGCTTGGCATCGAAAAAAGCGACTGAATTATAGGCAAATTTCACATAGTTTTTCATCGGCAATCGGCAAAATACCCAAAAAATGCCCATTGATTTTTGAGATTGCTTTTGATATACTATTATTAGAGATTACTGTCCTGTTCGTATTTTGTCGAACGGAGGAAAGAATGGAGCGTTGACGTATGATTACTCGCGAGGTTGTCATTACAAATGCAATCGGCCTGCACGCGCGGCCGGCAACTTTTTTTATTCAAAAGGCAAACGGCTACAAGAGTGCTATTTGGGTAGAAAAGGATGACAGAAAGGTCAATGCCAAAAGCCTGCTTGGCGTGCTTTCACTTGGTATTGCGCAGGGAATGACCATCAAGCTGATTGCGGAAGGCTCTGACGAAAGCGAAGCGCTGGAGGGTCTGCAGGAGCTGATCGATACCGGCTTTCAGGGTCAATAACAAGGTTTGACTGAATAAGGGCGCCAGAGGGCGCCCTTGTTTTATGGAAAGGAGGTACCGATGGGAATGGGAACGGCGCGCGAGGCGCTGCTTGAAAAAGCAAATAATCTGCCGCTTCAGCCCGGCGTGTACCTGATGCGGGACGGGCAGGGGCGTATCATTTACGTGGGCAAATCCCGCAAGCTGAAAAACCGCGTCTCCCAATATTTCCGGGGCGGAGAGCAGAGCGCGAAGACCGCGCGGATGGTCTCTCAGGTGGCGGATTTTGACTATTTCCTCTGTGACACTGAGATCGAGGCACTGGCGCTGGAGAATACGCTCATCAAGCAGCATTCCCCGAAATATAATATTAAACTGAAGGATGCCAAATCCTATCCTTATATTAAAATTACCAACGAGGCGTACCCCCGTCTGGTATTTACCCGCACCCGCACGGCAGACAAAGGCCGATACTTTGGCCCCTATTCCGGTGTTTCGGTGGCAAGCGCCGTGCTGCGCACGCTGCAGCGGACGCTGGCATTGCCTACCTGCAAGCGGCAGTTCCCGAGGGACATCGGCAAGGAGCGTCCCTGCCTTTACTACCAGCTGGGGCAATGCTGCGGTGTTTGCACGGGCGAGGTCAGCGTGGAGGAATACAGCGAGCTCATTCGCTGCGCTACGGATATTTTGCGGGGAAATTCCGCCGCCGCACGGCGAAAGATCGGCGAAGAAATGATGCGCGCAGCGGACGAGGAGCGCTTTGAAAAGGCGGCCGCCCTGCGGGATACGCTGTTTGCGCTGGAAAAGCTTTCCCAAAAGCAAAAGGTGGTGGCTGCCCCCGACACCGCGGAGGATATTTTCGGCTTTTATCGGGGTGAGGTCATCTCGGCCGTATCCGTTTTTTGTGTGCGTGAGGGCGCGCTGGTGGATAAGCTGGAGAACGTGTTCAGCAGCGATGAGCTGCTCTCCGAGGAGGAGGCCCTTTCCGCCTTTATTTACGAGCATTACAAGCGCTGCGCCGAGATCCCTCCTCGGGTGCTGCTTTCCTTCCAAATGGCGGAGGAGGAGCGCGAGGCGCTGGCCGCCTCGCTTTCCGCCATGGCCGGTCGTCGGGTACAGCTGCACACGCCGGAGCGGGGGGAGCTGCGCACGCTTTGCGAACTGGCAGTAAGCAACGCGCGGGAGCGCGCGACAGTCTATTTGCGTGAGCATGAAAAGAGTGATGAGGCTGCAGTGCGCCTGGCGGCGCTTCTTTCGCTGGAGGTGGTGCCCCAGCGCATCGAAAGCTATGATATTTCTAATTTTGGCGCCGAGCACAAGACCTGCGGTATGATCGTGTACGAAAACGGCGCCTTCAAAAAGAGCGATTACCGCACCTTCCGCATTCGCTCCGTGGAGGGCACCGACGATTACGCCTCCATGCGGGAGGCTCTCTCCCGCCGCTTTTCCCATCTTGGCGAGGATGAAGAAAGATTCGGCGCGCTGCCGGATCTGATTCTTTTGGACGGCGGCCACACTCACGTAGCGGCGGTACGGCAGGTGGCGGAGGAGATGGGCGTTGATGTGCCGATCTTCGGTATGGTGAAGGATGAATTTCACAAGACCCGCGCGCTGTGCGGCGAGGTGGAGGAGATCTCCATTGCAAAGGAGCAGGAGGTATTCCATCTGATCTACCGTATTCAGGAGGAGGTACACCGCTACGCCATCAGGCAGATGACCAATGCCAAGCGCGGCACGCTGCGCACCTCGGAGCTGCAAAAGATCCCCGGGGTTGGCGCCGCCAAGGCAAAACTGCTGCTGAAGCACTTCGGCGGCCTTGCGGCCATCAAGCGGGCAAGCGAGGATGAGCTGGCGAGCGCGCCCGGTACCGGGCCTGTGATCGCTGCCGCAGTCTACGCCTATTTTCACGGAAAGGACGGGGAAGAGAAATGATGCGCATTATTACCGGCACCGCCAAGGGCGTGAAGCTTGCGACCCTTTCCGGTGACAATACCAGACCCACCTCCGAGCGGGCGAAGGAGGCGGTGTTTTCCATGCTGCAATTCGACCTTGCCGGCAGACGGGTGCTGGATCTGTTCAGCGGCTCCGGCCAGATGGGGCTGGAGGCTCTTTCACGGGGCGCGGCCAAGGCCGTGCTGGTGGATAAGGAGCGGGCGGCGGTGGATGTGATCACCCAAAACGCTACCAAAACAAGGCTCCTTGAGCGAGCGGAGATCCGGCGCGCCGACGCGCTCTCGTACCTCTCCGGATATCGGGGCGAGCCCTTTCATCTGGTTTTTCTTGACCCACCCTACGCGCTGGGGCTGATCCCGCAATGCCTTTCGCTGCTGCTTTCCCGCAACCTCCTTACACCGGGCGCCGTGGTGGTCTGCGAGGCTGGGAGCTTTGAGACTGTATTTGCCGGCGACGAGGCTCTTGCCGCGCGCTTTGATGTGCTGCGTGAGAGCCGCTATGGCGTTGCTTTTGTTACACTGATATCACCAAAACAGGAGGGCTGCTGATGAGCCGCGCGATCTTACCTGGAAGCTACGATCCCATTACCCTTGGACATTTGGATATTGTCAAAAGAGCCGCTGCCCATTACGACGAGGTGGTGGTGGCGGTGCTGAACAACGACGCCAAAACCTATATGTTTCCCATGGAAGAGCGTACCAAAATGGTGGCGCTTGCTACCGCGGGCCTTACCCGTGTGCGGGTGGTGTCCTCCGAGGGGCTGCTGATCGATCTCTTTGACCGCGAGGAGGCCGACGTGATCGTCAAGGGCGTGCGCAACGACGTGGATCGCGCCTATGAGGAAAAAATGGCGGCGTGGAATCTGGAGCATAATCCTCGCGCCAAAACGGTGTTTATGCAGGCGGCGGATGATTTTGAGGCCGTTTCCTCCACCGTGGTACGGGAGGCGCTTCTGAAGGGCGAATGGCCCGCAGGGCTGCTGCCTGCGCCGGTGCTTTCCTATCTGCGGGATCAAAAAAACGCCGCAAAATGAACATAAAACGAAAAAATCCTCGGTTGGCGGTTGCCTTTCCGAGGATTTTGTGTTATGATAGAGCATATGAAAAGGGAAGGAGGAGGCGCTATCGTGAGAAGATTCTTTTCCCGTATTTCTTGGGAGGCGGTGGCCATCGTGTGTGGGCTGCTCCTGCTTTCTCTCTGCGCGGAGTATTTTCTGCCGCGCAAGGTGGTGGTTGGCGGATCTCTTATCTGCCTTGTGCTGTGTGCGGTGCTGTTGACGGTCGTTGTGAAAAAGAGAAGGCTTCCGTTTGCACAGCGATATGGCGGCTACGTTGTGCTGGTTCTTGCGATTCTTTGCCTTGCGGCGTACGCCGGGCTGATGTTTTCTTGCTTTGATTACACCTATATCAATGGCATTCCGGTGCTGTTTTGGCTGCTGCCCTTGCTCTGTGGCGTGGCTGTGGGCGCCTTTGTGCTGTTCAAATGGCTGCGGGGAAAAACGCATCCCGCAGCAGCGGCAGGCTATTTTCTGCTGGTCGTCGTTGTGGTGACCATGGCAACGTACGCATTTCTGCCCCACCTCAATTACGTGCTTGATCTCAGCAAGCCGGAGCAGTGCAGCTCCGTGATCCGGGAAAAGGATTGGGATCACCGTGGCAAGGGGCCGGATGATTACAGCTTCAAGGTGACCGTAGAGGGAGAAAGCTACTATATCGAGGTGTCGCGCCTCGAATACGAGCGCTACAAGGTGGGAGATACCTATCGCTTTGAGCGATACAGCGGTGCCTTCGGCGTGCCGTTTTTTGTGGCGGATTAAGGCCGCTTACAGATAAAGCTCCTCTTTGATATCGCGCCTTTCAAGGCAAAGATCCTCGCTTGTGCGACCAAGGATCCTCAAAATGATATCCCGACATGCCGCGGCGTCCACCACGCGCACCTCGGCGTTGCCAAGGCGGCCAAAGTGCTGCGCTCCCAGTGTGACAAACGGCTTTTCAAAATTGCCGAAGTTGCGGGAAACATCCTCACATTTGCTGCAATAGTAGGAGGCATAGAGGTGCTTGTATTCGTTGCCCGCGCCGTCGCGGATGGTGACCTCGTAGGGCTTCTCCAGACGGTCCGGGACGTTTGCCAGCTCCTCCACCGCATGAATGAAGGTGTTTTTGTCATTGCCTACACCGATCAGAAGAATTTTGGCACCAACGTGAGCAAGACGCTCCCACGCAAAGCCCGGCGCGCCGGAGGTGGGGGCGTTTTCTTCGTTTTTCACGAAATCCGCCGCGCCCTTGCCGCAGGCCCACATGGAATGGGTGGGGTTGAGGGAGCGCACGCCGTCGGTACGGAAGGCTGCAACGCGGGGCAGTGCCCCAATATTCGGAACGGCGGTTTTGACGTCGTAAACCGGTTGCTCACGGTGCACGTTTGCCCAGGTGTGGGTGGGAACGAGAAACAGGCCGTCGGTGAGGTAGTCGCGGAAGGCGTCGATGACGCCGTCAGCGCCGTTTTCCACCTCGCCAATGGCGCGCATGGAGGTGTGGATCAGTACCGTATCCGTGGGCAGGATGCCCATGGCGGCGATTTGTGCTGTCAGTTCTGGTTTGCGAAACATGGTGGCTCCTTACTCAAAAACGTGACATAGCCCCTGTATCAGATCGCTTGCCATAATGCTGCGGGCGGTTTGCATTTCTGCGGCCGCGTCGCCCGCCCTCGCGTGCAGCAGCACGCCTAGAGCGGCGGCAGAGAGTGGCGCTGTCCCCTGCGCCAACAGGGAGGCGATCACGCCGGCCAGCACGTCGCCGCTGCCGCCCGTGGCCATACCGCTGTTGCCCAGCACGTTCAGATAATGATTGACGCTGTCAGAGATGACGGTATGGGCGTCCTTCAGCACGGTGATGACGCCTGCGGCCTTTGCAAAGGTGGCGGCTGTGCCGATGAGATTTCCGCTGATTTTGGGAATGGAGAAGCCGAGCAAACGGCTCATTTCGCCAAGGTGCGGTGTCATGACGGTGGGGGCGCTGCGCTGATAAAGCGCGGCCATCAGGAGGGGATCGGCGGCGATGAGGTTCAGCGCGTCGGCGTCCACCAAAAGCGGCACCGCGCACTCCCGCAGCGCGAGCTCTACCAATACGGCGGCCAGCGGATTTTGTCCCAGCCCCATACCAATGGCAACGGCGTCCGCGCGGCGGAGCGCGCCCTTCAGCGCTTCTGCGGCGGTTGCCTCCGTATAGCAGCTCAGCACCGCCTCCGGCAGCTGGATCTGATGGATGACGCGATTTTCCTCCGGCGCCAGCAGCTCCACAATGCCGCATCCGGTGCGGTAGGCGGCCTTACCCGCAAGATATGCGGCGCCGGCCATACCAACGGAGCCGCCCACGATCAGCACGCGGCCAAAGGTTCCCTTGTGTGCCCGCCGGGGGCGGGAGGGAAGATCGGAAAGGTCGCCTGCCTCCAGCACGTGCGCGGCGGCTGCTCCCACGGGAATGCCAATATCCGCCACCTCCACCTTACCGCACAGCACCGTGCCGGGGTAAAGCAGATGCCCCCGCTTTTTGGCGGCGATGGCTACGGTTTGGTTCGCGCGGATGGCGGTGCCGAGCACGGCACCGGTATCCGCGTGAACGCCGGAGGGAATATCGATCGAAAGCACGGGCAGGGAAGCGGCGTTGATGGCCGCAATGGCGGCGGCATAGGCACCCTCCACCGGGCGGGTGACGCCGATGCCGAGCAGCGCATCTACCACAGTCGTTATACCGTCAAGGGTGGGGTGCGCAGTGATGGGAACGTCAGCGGGCAGCAGGCCGTATTGGCGGGCGCATTCCTCACTCATAGCGGCAGGATCGGGGCGCCCGTCCGGCAGAGTCCTGCAGGGATAGCAAACGGTAACGGCAGAACCGCCCTCGCGAAGCATCCGTGCCAGCGCAAGACCGTCTCCTCCATTGTTGCCGGCGCCGCACAGCACCAGCACGCGACTGATATCAAAATCCCGCTGCAGGATCTGCAGCACGGCCTCGGCCGCCCGCTCCATCAGAATGCGGGAGGGGGTGCCGCTTTGTATTTTCGCTTCGTCATCGCGACGCATTTCGGCAGCGGTCAGTATTTTTTGCATATTACCACTCCTTTTTCTGTTCTTGCCGACATTGTAGCACAAAACGGGGGAAAAAGCAAGAAGTTGTTCATCCGAAAAGGAAAAACCGCGTTTTTTTCGGCGCGTTTGTAAATAATTTGAAAACATCAAAAAAACTCTTGACAAGTGGGTGCTTCATCTGTATAATATATACGTTGCTTTTTTGAAGGGTGACAAAATCCGTGCCGAAAGGGGAAAAATATGGTACTGAATATGGGCCCTATTCTGCGTGGTGAGATCACGCGGATGGAGATTGAATACGACCTGGCGCCCGAACCGGTATCAGATGTGACCTTTCCCCAGGATGCGCACGTAAAGGGCTACATCACCGATGATGCCGGCTATATGCGCCTCTATCTGCAGGCAACGCTGCCTTATACGGGGCAGTGCGCCAGATGTCTTGAGGAGGTCAGCGGTGTCTTTACGCTGGATTTTGAGCGTACCGTGGCGGCTGAGGGCTCCATCACCGAGGAGCAGCTTGCGGAAATGGACGATGCCTACGTGATGATCCGTGAGGGCAAGCTGGACGTGGACGTGCCGCTGCGCGAGGAGCTTTTGATGTGCTTCCCCATGCGACTGCTCTGCGACGAGGACTGTCCCGGCCTTTGTCCCAAGTGCGGAAAGCCCCTTCGCGAGGGCGATTGCGGTTGCCCTCAAAAAGAAATCGATCCAAGACTTGCAGTTTTGCAAAAATGGGTTGACAAACAAGAAAATAAATGATATAATATATAACGCTGTGTTCAACACAAACCCAAGGAGGTGTAGATAAAAATGGCAGTTCCGAAGAAAAAAGTTTCCAAAGCGCGCAGAGATAAGAGACGTTCCAACAACTCCAAGCTCGAGATGCCCGGTATGGTCAAGTGCGCGAAGTGTGGCGAGTACGTACTGGCTCACCACGTGTGCAAGGCTTGCGGCTCTTACGACGGTAAGGAAGTCATTAAGGTTGAGGCCTGATCGCACCGCTAAAAAGAGGAGCATTCGCTCCTCTTTTTTCGTTTCAAAAGCCCGCGGCACATCTGCCTGGCAGATGTGCCGCGGGCTTTTATTTCGTATGCTTAAAAAATTTTATTTTTAATATTACGGAAACATTTCAGAAGCAAAACGCAAAAATCAGTGGTGTAAAATAAGGCCACAATCAAAAAACACAACGCAAAAGGAGAAACAAAAATGGAAAACAATAACGCATTCACTTATCAGTATTCCGCAAAGCAGTCCGAGGAGGTTGCTCGCATCCGTGACAGATACGTAGACCGCGAGGAGAGCAAGCTGGAAATGCTTCGTCGGTTGGACTCCCGCGTGCGCATGGCCGGCAAGATCCCCGCGCTCTGCATCGGCGTGATCGGGTGCCTTATTTTCGGTGTCGGCATGTGCTTTGGGCTTGACGTGTTCGGCGGTGCCGATTGGCTCACGTTGGCTTTTGGCGGTGCCGGCGTGCTGACGATGCTGCCCGCTTATCCCGTATACAAGCGTCTTTCGAAAAAGGAGAAGGCGCGCCTTGCTCCCGAGATCCTGCAGCTTTCCGGCGAGCTGATGCAGGGCTGATACCGTAAAACGACGCATAACGATAAATGATGAAAAGGAGATTTACTGTGGGAGAATTTTTCAAGAAGGCGTTCCGCGATATGAAGGAGAGCGCCAAGGCGCAGCATGAGGTGGATAAGGCGGAGTTTCAGGCCGTGAAGGCAGAATCCAAGGCCAATTTTGAGGAAAACAGAGGCCGAAACACCTTCAAAAAAGCAAAGGCTGACGCTAAAAAAAGCTGGGATGACGCGCACATGAGCCCCTCCGAGAGAGCGGCCAAGGATCAGGCAGCCCGCGAAGCAAGAATTGCCGAGGCGAAGAAAAGAACCGAAACGGCCAACGCACGCTACGACGCAGCCAAAAAGAAATGAATAAAGGGAGGCCGTACGGCCTCCCTTTATTTTTTTGGCTTTTTCAGCAGTAACGCCATAACGGAAAGCAGCAGGAAAAACAGCCCCAGGAGAAATATGCAGCGGGGCGTGTTTGCTTGCAGTCCCGTAGGAAGAAAAACGCTTTCGCTTGGGCAAAGATGAGGGCGGCAGAGCTTCAGATATGCGCTGGCAAGGCCAAGGGAAAGCACGCCCTGCACAGTTTTGGCCAATAGATACGGCCAAGGGCGCAGCCCTTCCCCCTCGGCTACGGCCAGCACCTGCATACAGACAGAAAAGCCTGAAAACCCGGCAAAAAAAGCGGCCAGCAGGAAGGCGCTTTCGGGGGAGAGTGCGGTGACGGCGGCGCTGATGCCGGAGGTCAGCTCCAGCAGTCCGATCAGCAGTACCTCAAGGGCTCTTGGCACTGCGGCGGCCTGCAGCACGCTTGTCAGAGTGGCAGTGACGGCGGAAAAAAAGATTACAAGAGCCGCCACCTGCAGCATGGTAAAAAATCCCCGCTTGACCGAGGCGCCCACGTCACCGGGAGAGAGGAGGGGCGCCGCCGAAGCACTTGTTTCCTCCGGCACCGGTCCCGCCAAAAGTCGGAGTGTGATGCCGATCAACACGGAGGAGAGCGTGGTAGCAGCAAACAGCGCCGCGCCGGCGGCCGCATTTCCCAGCATGGCACCGCCTACCACGCTGATGAGAAAGCCGGGGCTTGGGTTGTTGACGAAAAGAAAAAGTCGTTCCAGCTCTTTTCCGGAAACGACGCCCTTTTTGCGTAACGCCACTGCAGTGGCAGCGCCTGTGGGAAAACCGCACAGCGTGCCCAGCAAAAAGGCGGCAGCACCGCCTCCGGATACGCCGAAAAGCCGCCGAAGAGGCTTTTTCAGCCACCTGCCCAGCATCTCCCCCGCCCCCAGCGTCACCAAAAGATCGGATAGCACGAGGAAGGGAAACAAGGAGGGCAGCAGCGTTCCCATTGTCAGTGTGATCCCACGCCTTGCCCCCTCCATGGCTACATCCGCGCGCAGCAACAGCAGCAAAAACAATGCACCCACCAGCAGCAGCGGAAAATATCTCCGCCAGCCCACAGCTCTCCTCACGGCATAATCCCACCTTTTCCGGCATAATGTAAAGCACTACAAATTATGCGCGGGGAGGGCGGTTTATGAAAAAAAGAAAGGGGCTGCTATCGGGGCTTGCGGCACGGCTGGATATCCCGAGCGAGGCGCTTCCCGGTGGCTTCGGCGTTGAAATTTCCGGTCAACGGATGATGACCGTACGGGGCTGTCGGCGTATTTTGCACTACGCCGATGAGGAGATCCGCTTGCTTTTGGGACGAACAGTTCTGCACGTGTTTGGCAAAGAACTGCTTTGCGCTTCCTTCGGCAACGGCGGGGTAACGGTAAAGGGGTGGATCGAGGCGATCCGCTTCGGGGAGGCGGAAAAATGAGATGGCTGTTGCTTTTGCTTGGATTTTGTGAGGTGGAGCCGGCTCCCGGAGTGGCAGGCGATTTTTTGGAGCTGTGCCGCGCTGCAGGGAGATCGCCCCGACGGATAAAGCGCACGGGAGAAGGGCGGATACGCTGCGTGTTTTTTGCCCTTGAGGTCAGGCATGTGCTGGAGGCGGCGCGGGAGCAGGGAATTTTGCTGCGTGTCACGCGGCGCGGCGGCACGCCGCATTTTTGCGGTCGGGTGCTGCGGCGCCCCGGGCTGGTGGCGGGGCTGCTGCTGGCCTTGGCACTGACGGTAGCATCGCGCCTGTTTCTTTTTGGCGTGGAGATCACGGGAAATGAAACGGTTGCAGCCAAGGAGCTGCGGGAGGAGCTGGCAGCCGCTGGACTGCGGACGGGCAGCTTTTTGCCGGGGCTTGATACCGACGCCGTGGCGGCGGCATTGCGACGGGGCGACGCACGCATTGCGTACGCTGCCGTTAATCTGCAAGGCACGGTGGCGCGGGTACAGATCAGAGAGGCACGGGAGGGGGAAAGTGCCGGGCCCCGTTTGCCTGCCAATCTGGTGGCCAAAAGTGATGGTGTCATTACCTCGCCCCTTGTGTACGAGGGCAGGTGCCTGGTACAGGAGGGCGATGTGGTGCGGGCGGGGCAGCTGCTGGCCAGCGGTTTGCTGGATACCGAAAATAACGGCCTTCGGGTGACGAGGGCAGCGGGAGAGATTTTGGCACGGACGGTGCACACTTATACCGTATACGTACCGTTCGTATATGAGGAAAAGTGCCATACGGGGCGGGAGTGGAGCGAAATTTCGTTGCTTTTCTTCTCACTTGACCGAAAAGTTTTCAAAACTACTGGAAAAAGGGTAGGGAGATGTGATATAATAGAGAAAACGGAATGGCTTTCCGTGGGCGGGCGGGAGCTGCCCATTGGCTTTGCGCGCACTCAATACGCGGAGTATGTGCTGACTGAGGCGCGCTATACGGCCGAGGAGGCGCTGGCAAAAGCCTATGAGGAGCTGGGCGCCTGCCTCTTTGAGGAAAGCGCCGCGCGACGTGTACTGTCGCGTCGGACGGAAACGGTGGTGGACGGTGACGGGGTGACCCTGATCTGCACCGTCGTGGCGGAAGAAAATATTGCAGCGACCGTAGAGTTTTCTATCGGTTAGGAGGTTTATATGAGTCAAGAGATCGTTCACACCGACAG
This sequence comes from Oscillospiraceae bacterium, assembly GCA_015064005.1. Lineage (GTDB taxonomy): Bacteria > Bacillota > Clostridia > Oscillospirales > CAG-272 > Firm-07. Next base: position 6,275 of record SVTA01000019.1, on the reverse strand, counting down.
CAGCGATACCACAGCCCGTATTTTCGGTGTGTTTGACAGCCACGCAAGGGAGATCGAAGCCGCCTTTGGCGTGGATATCCGCAATCGCTCAGAGGGGGGCGGAGATGCCATTGTCATTTCCGGTGCTGATGCCGAGGGCGTTCGGCTTGCCGCCGAGGTGATAAAGCGCTTGCGGGATGAGGCCGGTGGCAGCGAGGAGATCTCCGAGCAGCGGGTGGCCTATGTGATCGGTATGATCAAGGATGGGCAGGGAGAGGATCTCGGTGCCCTTGACGGCAGCACCATTTGCCTGACCTCCCGCGGCAAGCCTGTCAAGGCCAAGACCGTGGGACAGAAGCAATACGTGGATGCCATTGCCAAAAATACCGTGATCCTGGGCGTTGGCCCCGCCGGTACCGGTAAGACCTTTCTTGCGGTCGCGATGGCCGTCAAGGCGTTGCGTGCCAAGGAGGTCAGCCGCATCATTCTGACCCGACCTGCCATTGAGGCGGGAGAGAAGCTGGGCTTCTTGCCCGGTGATCTGCAAAGTAAGATCGACCCTTATCTGCGTCCGCTTTACGACGCGCTCTACGAGATGATGGGGGCGGAAAATTACGCGCGGCTGGTAGAAAAGCAGGTGATCGAGATCGCGCCCCTTGCCTATATGCGCGGCCGCACGCTGGACGATTCCTTCATTATTTTGGACGAGGCGCAGAATGCCACGCCCGAGCAGATGAAGATGTTCCTCACGCGCCTCGGCTTCAACTCCAAGGCGGTGGTGACCGGTGACCTGACCCAGACCGACCTGCCCTCCGGGCAGAAGAGTGGCCTTGCGGCGGCAGTGAAAATTTTGTCGGGCATTTCGGATATCAAGATCCACTATTTCACCGACAAGGACGTGGTGCGTCACAAGCTGGTGCAGAAGATCATCCTCGCATATGAAAAATACGAGCGGGAGCAGCAGCGCCCCAAGACACCAAAAAAGACGGAAAGGACGAGCAAATGAGCTTAAAGATCTATTTTGAAAACGGACAAAAGAAGGAAACGGTGACCTACGCCCTGAAGATGCTGATCCGCAGGGCCATCCTTGCCACCCTTGCCTATGAGGGAGTGGAGGGGCACAGCGAGGTCTCCGTCACCTTTACGGATAACGAGGGCATCCGGGAGCTGAACGCCCGGTTCCGGCAGGTAGATGCTGCCACCGACGTGCTGTCCTTTCCGCTGTTTGAGGAGGGACCTGGCGGGGCAGAGTTCGGACATATGCTGGGCGATATCGTGCTTTCCCTTGAAAAATGCCGCGCGCAGGCGGAGGAATTCGGCCACAGCTTTGAGCGGGAGTGCGCCTTCCTCACGGTACATTCTACCCTGCACCTGCTGGGATACGATCACGTAAACAGCGAGGCAGAGGACGCGGATATGCGCGAAAGACAAACGGCCATCGTAAACGGCATGGGCCTTGGCGTAAAGGAGAACGGATAAGATGAAAAGAGCAGGCTTTATTGCGATCGTAGGACGCCCCAACGTGGGTAAATCCACGCTGATGAACGCGATGCTGGGCGAGAAGATCGCTATTGTATCCAGCAAGCCCCAAACCACCCGGAACCGTATTCTCGGCATCCTCACGGAGGGTGAGGACCAGTTCATTTTCGTGGATACCCCCGGTATTCATAAGCCTCAGAATAGCCTCGGTGACTTTATGGTGGAGGCAGCCAACGCCTCGATGAAGGAGGCAGACGGTCTGGTGCTGATGGTAGACGCCGGCCGCGAGGTGACTGCGGTAGAGGAAAATGTGATCCGCTACCTGAAGCAGTCCGGTGTGCCCGCCGTGCTGGCGCTGAATAAGACCGACCTTTATACGCCCGCGGAGATCGCAGACGCCATCCAGCGCTATGCGGCGCTTCACGATTTTGCCGCCTTCGTGCCGCTGTCCGCCAAAAACGGCAAGCAGGTGAAGGACGTGCTGGCCGAGTGCGCCAAGCTTTTGCCGGAGTCCGAGTGGTTTTTCCCGGAGGATATGATCACCGACCAGCCCGAGCGGCAGATGGCTGCGGAGATCATCCGCGAAAAGATCCTGCGCACGCTGAACAAGGAGGTCCCCCACGGTGTTGCCGTGGTCATTGAGGAGTTCAAGGACGAGGGCACGCTCATCAGCATCCGCGCGGAGATCTTCTGCGAAAAGGCCTCTCATAAGGGTATTATCGTGGGCAAGAACGGTGCCGAGCTGAAGCGTGTCGGCTCCTATGCCCGCGAGGATCTGGAAAAGCTCTTTGGCACCAAGGTCTATCTGAATCTTTGGGTCAAGGTGAAGGAAAACTGGCGCGATAGCCGCGCCGCTGTCGGCAATTTCGGTTATCGGGAGGAAAAATAACCGTGCAACACTTTTCAACGGATGCTTTGATCCTGCGGGCCACGCCACGCGGTGATCACGATAAGCTCCTGATGGTGCTGGCACCGAAATTAGGCCGCTTTTACGCCATATTGAAGGGCGCGGGCTCTATGCGTCACCGGGAGGTGGCAGCCACGGAGCCTTATACCCTCAGCAATATGGAATTTTACGAAAAAAACGGTGTGAAATGGGTCAAAAACGCCACCGCGGTGGAAACCTTTCCCGGCATTCGCGCCGATATGGACAAGCTGTTCCTGGCTGCATATATTGCGGAGGTGGCGGCAGAGCTTTCAGACGAGCGGGAGGATGGCGGCGAGATATTGCCCCTCACGCTGAACACGCTGCATAAGCTCTCCGGCTCAAAGGGCGACAGGCGGCATATCAAGGCGGTGTTTGAGTGGCGTGCTGCCACTGTTGCCGGCTTCATGCCGGAGGTGGATCGGTGCTGCCGGTGCGGCGGGGCCGTGGGAGATCAATGCTATCTCGACGTGATGGGCGGCGCCGTGATCTGCGGCGCGTGCCTGCAAAAGGCTTCCGCGCTGCGGCCGATCCCCGAGGTCAGCGAAATGGGCGAGCGCTCCATTCTTTGCCCCTTAACGGCAGCCGCCGCAGCGGCAATGGATTACGTGATCAAGGCCGAGCATAAGCGGATCTTTTCGTTTGAGCTGAAGGATGAGCTTTCAAGGGATCTTTTCGCGCGGGCGACAGAGGCCTACTTGCTGCACCATCTGGAGCGGGGCTTCCCCGCGCTGGAGAGCTACAAGCGGCTGCAGGCACCGCATCCCCATTTGTTTCAAAACAGTATTTTTACGAGAACAGAGGATATATGATACAAGCAAAACGTACGCTTCATACGCTGGAATACAATAAGATCCTGCAGATGCTGGCCTCCGTGGCGCCCACGGCAGGCGCCAAGGAAATGGCCCTGGCGCTGCTGCCGGACGACGATCGGGTGGCGGTTTGCCGCAGCCTGCAGCGCACCGCGGATGCCAGACGTCTGCTTGCCGACAAGGGTATGCCGTCCTTTGGATCGGTAACCGATATTGCGGATGCGCTGGAGCGGGCAGGGAAGGGCTCTACCCTCACCACGCGGGAGCTTCTGGATATCGGCAACGTGCTGCGCACCGCGCGGGGACTGCTGGATTACAGCCGTGTGAATCGCCATTTTGAAACGGTGCTGGACGAGATCTTTGAGCGTCTGCTGCCGGATCGGCGGCTGGAGGACAGGATCTACCGCACCATCATCGCCGAGGATATGATCGCCGACGAGGCCAGCCCCGCGCTTGCCGACATTCGCCGGAAGATCCGTGCCGCCAACTGTCGCATCAAGGAAACGCTGCAGCACTATATCACCAGCAGCACCTATTCAAAGGCCCTGCAGGAGAACATCGTGACCATGCGAAACGGCCGCTACGTGATCCCCGTGCGTGTGGAGAGCAAAAACGAGATCAAGGGTCTGGTGCACGATACCTCCTCCTCCGGCGCCACGGTATTTGTGGAGCCAATGGCGGTGGTGGATGCCAACAACGAGCTGCGCATTCTGGAGTCCAAGGAGCAGTATGAGATCGAGCGGATCCTGGCGGAGCTGTCCGTGCAGGCAGCCTCGGAGGGCAGCGCGCTGTTGCTCAATTATCAGAACATCACCGAGCTTGCCTTTGTGTTTGCCTGCGGCAAGCTGGCGGAGAATATGAACGCCACCTCACCCGTCATCTGTGAGGAGCGCCGCGTGCGACTGCTGCGGGCAAGACACCCGCTGATCGACAAGGACAGAGTGGTGCCGGTTTCGGTGTCGCTTGGTGACGAGTGGGATACGCTGATCATCACCGGCCCCAACACCGGCGGTAAGACCGTGACCCTCAAGACCCTCGGGCTTTTTGCCCTGATGGCGCAGTCCGGTCTGCACATTCCGGCGGACGAGGGATCGGAGCTTTGTCTGTTTGATCAGATTCTGGTGGATCTGGGCGACGAGCAGAGCATTGAGCAGTCGCTGTCCACCTTCTCCTCCCACATGGTGCATATTGTTTCGATCGTGAACAGCGTGACGGCGAGGTCTCTGGTGCTGTTTGACGAGCTTGGCGCCGGCACCGATCCCGTTGAGGGCGCGGCGCTGGCCGTGGCCATCATTTCCAAAATGCGGCAAGCAGGCGCCCTGACGGCTGCCACTACCCACTATGCGGAGCTGAAGGCCTTTGCGTTGGACACAGAGGGGGTGCAGAACGCCTCCTGCGAGTTTGACGTGGCAACCCTGCGGCCCACCTATCGTCTGATCATCGGTGCGCCGGGTAAATCCAACGCCTTTGCCATTTCCGAAAAGCTGGGACTGCCGGCGGCGGTGGTGGCGGATGCCAAATCCCGCATCAGTGAGGAGAATCGGCATTTCGAGCGCGTCATTGAGGAGCTGGAGCGCACCCGCCTTGAGATGGAGCGCGACCGCGAGGCGGCAGCCAAGCTGCGCGCCGAGCTGGAGTCAGAGAGAAGCGGCGCCAAGGCCGCGGCCGAGAGCCTGCGCGCGCAGGCCAAAAAGGAGCTGGAAACCGCGCAGGCAAAGGCTTCCGCGCTGGTAGAAAGCGCCCGCGCCTCCAGCGAATTCGTGTTCACGCAGCTGGAGGAGGTACGCCGTCAGCGGGAGTCCGAGCGGCTTGGCGAGGAGCTGGAAAAGACCCGTCGGGCGGTGCGGGCGCACCTGCGGGAAAACGAGGAACGCTTCAACCCCGTGGAGGAGCGCAGCAACGAGGAATACAAGCTGCCGCGCCCCCTCAAAAAGGGCGACGAGGTCTACCTTGTGGATATTGATAAAAAGGGCGTACTGCTTTCCGATCCTGACCACAATGGCAATGTGATGGTGCAGGCGGGCATTATGCGCACTCGCTCCAAGATCCCCAATCTGCGTCTGATCGAAAACGAGCCGGGCGTTGGCGCGCCGGGCGAGAAAAAGACCGCCGCGCGGGATTTCCGCGTCAGCGTTTCCAGAGATTTCAGGGACGAGATCGACCTGCGGGGGAGAACTGGCGACGAGGCCTGGTTTATGGTGGATAAGTATTTTGATACCGCGCTGATTGCCGGCTTCCATACCGTGCGTCTCATTCATGGAAAGGGCACGGGTGCGCTGCGCGCCTCGCTTTGGACCTATCTGAAGCGGGATCGCCGCGTGGCAAGCTTCCGCATCGGCCGCTTTGGCGAGGGCGACGGAGGTGTGACGGTGGTGGAGCTGAAATAACCCTCCCTTTGTATATTCTGCGAAGAGAGTCATGTCAGAACTGTGCGAAAATGACAAAAAACGCAGAAAAGCAATTTTTTCTTACAAAGCCCTTTTCAAACGTGAGCATTTGTGATATAATACTATATATTTAAACGCTATATAGAGCGGTACAAATAAAATAAAACGCGCGGAGGATCTACAATGAAGGAAACACTTTACGGAGAACTGTGTGTAGTCGGCATGAGAGGCTGTGAGTCGTTTGTTCAGCAGGTTGATAACTATTTGAAGGAATGGCGGCGCCATGGCGGCGACGAGTCCTTTGTGGCTTCCGTTGAGTGTCCCCGCTTCAGCACCGGTGAGGCAAAGGCCCTGCTTCACCAGTCTATGCGCGGGCAGGACGTTTACATTATCTGCGATCCCTTCAACTACGGTGTAACCTACAAAATGTACGGCAAAGAGGTGCCCATGAGCCCCGACGATCACTTTGCGGATCTGAAGCGTGTGATTGCCGCCATCGAGGGCAAGGCGCGTCGCGTATCCGTGATCATGCCTATGCTCTACGAGGGCCGTCAGCACAAGCGCTCCACCCGTGAGTCGCTGGATTGCGCTCTGATGCTGAAGGAGCTGGACAGCATGGGTGTCAAGAACATCATCACCTTTGACGCGCACGATCCCCGTGTGCAGAACGCCATCCCGCTCAGCGGCTTTGAC
>SVTA01000018.1 GCA_015064005.1 Oscillospiraceae bacterium | reverse complement strand
GGGTATTACCGAAGTCGTATTCGACCGTGGCGGCTATCTTTATCACGGACGTGTATCGGAGCTGGCTGAAGGCGCTCGCGAGGGCGGCCTGAAGTTCTGAGTCCGGTTTGTACACTGCTTAACTTCAGTTGAGCAAATTTTAGGAGGATTAACATGGCTTACAACAGAAATCCTGGTGAGCAGGAATTTAAGGAGCAGCTTATCGCGCTCAACCGTGTTTCCAAAACCGTTAAAGGTGGTCGTATCGCTCGCTTCGCCGCCATCATGGCAGTAGGCGACGGCAAGGGTCACATCGGTGTAGGTCTCGGTAAGGCAGCTGAGGTGCCGGAAGCAATTCGCAAGGGCATCGAGGATGCAAAGAAGAATATGATCACGGTTTCCCTGAAGGGAACCACTATTCCCCACGAGGTGATCGGTGAGTTTGGCGCAGGCAAGGTCCTGCTGAAGCCCGCCGCTCCCGGTACCGGTATCATCGCCGGCGGTGGTGTTCGTTTCGTACTGGAGCTTGCAGGTATCAAGAACATTCGTGCTAAGTGCCTGCGTTCCAACAACCCTGCCAACGTTGTAAAGGCAACCATTGAGGGCCTCAAAGCTCTGCGCACCGCAGAGGAGGTTGCAAAGGTTCGCGAGATCGACGTTGCACAGGTAAAAGGTTAAGGAGGGTTTGCTATTATGAAGAAAGTAACTCTCGTAAAGAGCACCATCGGTGCCCTTCCCAATCAGAAGGCTACCGCAAAGTCTCTTGGTCTCAACAAAATCGGCGATTTCATCATTCATGAGGACAACGCCGTTCTTGCCGGCAAGGTTAAGGTTATCTCTCACCTTGTTAAGGTAGAAAACGCGTAAAGGAGGATAGAAGGATGAAACTCCATGAACTTTCTCCCGCCGAAGGCTCCGCAAAGGCTGCATGGCGGAAGGGCCGTGGCCCCGGTTCCGGCAACGGCAAGACCGCAGGCAAGGGTCACAAGGGTCAGAACGCCCGCTCCGGCGGCGGTGTACGCCCCGGCTTTGAGGGCGGTCAGCTGCCCCTTTACCGTAAGCTTCCCAAGCGCGGCTTCAACAACAGCAAGTTTGCTAAGGTTTACGCTATCGTGAACGTTGAGGCGCTCAACGCATTTGAGGACGGCGCCGTAATCGATCTTGAGGCACTGCTTGCCAAGAAGATCGTCCGTAAGGCCAATGACGGTCTTAAGGTTCTTGGCAACGGTGAGTTGACCAAGAAAGTAACCGTTAAAGCAACCATCTTTTCCGCTTCCGCGAAAGAAAAGATTGAGGCAGCAGGTGGAAAGATCGAGGTGGTATAAGGATGTTTAAGACGTTAAAGAACGCGTGGAAGACACCGGAACTCCAAAAGAAGATGCTCTTCACATTGTTTATCGTCCTCCTTTATCGCCTTGGCGCATGTATGTGTGTGCCTTACGTCAGCAGCAGCATCTCCGACTCCTTCTCGACTCTGTACGGCTCCTCCGTGCTTGGTCTGATGAGCATTTTGTCTGGCGGCGCTATGCAGTACGCTACACTGTTTGCTCTTTCCGTCAGCCCTTACATCACGGCTTCGATCGTGATGCAGCTGCTCACCATTGCCATTCCTCCTCTGGAGAGAATTGCAAAGGAAGGCCCTGAGGGACAGAAGAAGATCACCTCCTATACCCGTTGGGTAACGGTAGGTCTTGCTCTGATCACCAGCTTTGGCTACAGCATGCTGCTGAAGAGCAATAGCTGGCTGGTTCGTGACGACTGGTTCGCCATGATCGTGATCAACGTTGCCTTCTGCGCCGGTGCTGCACTGGTTATGTGGTTGGCAGAGCTGATCAACGATAAGGGCATCGGCAACGGTATCTCCATGATCCTGTTTGCCAACATCATCGCCTCTATCCCCGGTTACGCGCAGACCGTTTGGTCCGGCGTTATCATGAAGAACTATATCTCCGGCAACAAGGCTCTGTCCGTCGTTATCGGCGTGGCAATCGCTATCGTGCTGGTGGCTGTAGTCTTCGTTATCATTGGCTTCATCGTTTGGGTTACGAACTCCGAGCGTCGTATCCCGATCCAGTATGCCAAGCGCGTGGTTGGTCGTAAGATGTACGGCGGTCAGGCTACAAACCTGCCCATCAAGCTGAACATGACCGGCGTTATGCCCATCATCTTCGCTTCCTCCATCGTTTCGATCCCCGCAACCATTGCCGCCTTCTTCCCGAAGGAGAACGGCTTTACCAAGTTTGTAAACAACTTCTTCTCCCCCCAGACCTGGGAGTATCTGGTTGTTTATCTGATCCTGATCATTGCGTTCTCTTACTTCTACGTGCTCATTTCCTTTGATCCCGTTGAGGTATCGAACAATATCGTCAGCAACGGCGGCTCTGTCAGAGGCATTCGCCCCGGTCGTCCCACGGTTCAGTATATCCAGAAGATTCTGAAGCGCGTGACCCTGATCGGCGCATTCTTCCTCTGCATCGTTGCCGGTCTGCCCATGCTGGTCACCGTGGTTACCACGGCGCTCAGCAGCGTGCTGCCCGCTGCGACAGCCTCCAAGATTCCCGATCTCAGCATTCTTACCTTCGGCGGCTCCTCGCTGCTGATCGTGGTTGGTGTCGCTCTTGAGACGGTGCGCGATCTGGAGGCACAGCTCAGCCTGCGCGCAAGCAAGGGCTTCCTTGGTTGATTCACCCGCTTCTTGTAAACGGAGGAAAATATGAACTTAATTCTGATGGGTGCTCCGGGTGCGGGCAAAGGCACGCAGTCCGAGAAAATTTCAGAAAAATGGAACATTCCCGCGATTTCCACCGGTGAGATTCTGCGGGCTGCCATCAAGGCAGGTACCGAGCTGGGTAAAACCGCCAAGTCCTACATTGATGACGGCAAGCTGGTTCCCGATGAGATCGTGATCGGGATCATCAAGGAATATTTGACCTCGGATGCCTGCAAGGATGGCTTCATCCTTGACGGCTTCCCCCGCTCCATTCCCCAGGCTGAGGCCTTGGACGGAATGGGCGTTAAGATCGACGTCGTCCTCTCTCTTGAGGTGGCTGACGAGAAGATCGTAGAGCGTATGAGCGGACGGCGCGTCTGTACCTGCGGCGCCTCCTACCATACGGTCTATAAGCCTTCCAAACAGGCTGGTATTTGCGACAAGTGCGGAGCTGCGCTTTACGTACGTAAGGATGACGCTCCCGAGACTGTACAAAAGCGCCTGGAGACCTATCACACTCAGACCGAGCCGCTGAAGGATTACTACAGCAAGAAGGGTCTGCTTGTGACGGTTGAGGGGCAGGAGGAAGTGGCTGACACCACTCGCCTCGTATTTGAGGCTTTGAGCCGTTTCTGACATGATACAAATCAAGAATTCTGTACAGATCGCTGCTATGCGAGAGGCCGGAAGGATCACGGGCGAGGCTTTGCTCGTCGCCCGTGATCACATCCGGGAGGGTATCAGCACCAAGGAGCTGGATACGGTGATCCGTCACCATATCGAGAAGCGCGGCGCGAAGCCATCCTTTTTAGGACTCTACGGATTTCCCGGATCCGCTTGCATCAGCATCAATGACGAGGTCATTCACGGCATTCCCTCGGAGAAGCGCATTCTCCGTGAGGGTGACATCGTGAAGATCGACGTAGGCGCCTTTTACAAGGGCTACCACGGTGACAGCGCCCGCACCTTCCCGGTGGGACGCGTCAGCGACGAGGCTGCGGCCTTGATCGCAGCCACCAAGCAAAGCTTCTACGAGGGTGTGGAGGCGGTCAAAGTCGGTAATCGCATCGGCGATATCGGCGCGGCTGTTGACAGCTACATCCGTTCGAAGGGGTTCAGCGTGGTACGGCGCTACGTGGGACACGGCATTGGCCGTGACGTTCACGAGCAGCCCGATGTGCCGAATTTCGGAACGCCCGGCAGGGGCCCGCGCCTGTGCGAGGGCTTGGTCATCGCCATTGAGCCGATGGTCAACTGCGGCACCTACGAGGTAAGAGAGCTATCTGACGGCTGGACGGTAAAAACCGCCGACGGCAGACTTTCCGCTCATTACGAAAATACCGTGGCGCTGACTGCTGACGGTGTGATCAATCTGACCGAGGTTGAAGTCGGAGAATAATTTCGCAAATACTATTCAGGAGGAAGAGACTCGTGGCTAAGGATGATGTCATTGAGTTTGAGGGTACTGTGGTTGAGGCTCTGCCCAACGCGACCTTCAAAGTAAAGCTTCCCAACGGTCATATCGTAACTGCCCACATTTCGGGCAAGCTGCGTATGAACTATATCCGTATTTTGCCCGGTGACCGCGTGACCATTGAGGTTTCGGTTTACGACCTCACCAAGGGACGCATTACCTGGCGTGCTAAATAAGCGTGACCGCAAGGTCAAATTTTGAAGAAAGGAATGGTGTGACAAATGAAAGTAAAGCCTTCCGTTAAAAAGATCTGCGAAAAGTGCAAGATTATCAAAAGAAAGGGCCACGTGATGGTCATCTGCGAGAATCCCAAGCACAAGCAGAGACAGGGCTAATCCCCACACTGAAGAAAGAGGTAAAGAATTATGGCTCGTATTGCAGGTGTTGATATTCCCAATCAGAAGAGAGTGGAAATTGCACTGACCTATATCTACGGCATCGGCCGTAAGAGCGCAAACGACATCCTCGCAAAGACCGGTATCAATCCCGATACCCGTGCTAAGGATCTTACCGAGGAAGAGGTTGCTAAGCTTCGTGACGAGATTGAGAACTCCTACCATGTAGAGGGTGATCTCCGTCGTGAAACTGCTCTGAACATCAAGCGTCTGGTCGAGATCAACTGCTATCGCGGCATCCGTCACAGAAAGGGCCTGCCCGTTCGCGGCCAGAGAACCAAGACCAACGCCAGAACTCGCAAGGGTCCCGCTAAGACCATTGCAAACAAGAAGAAGTAATAAAGGAGTGGCAATAACATGGCTAACGTTTCTAAAAAAGTCGTAAAGAAACGCCGCGAGCGCAAGAATATTGAAAAAGGCGCCGTGCACATCAGTGCGACTTTCAACAATACCATTATCACCGTTACCGATGTTGCAGGCAACGCAATTTCCTGGGCATCTGCCGGTGAGCTTGGTTTCAAGGGCTCCCGTAAATCCACTCCCTTCGCTGCTCAGTCCGCTGCAGAGCAGGCTGCAAGACTTGCGATGGAGCATGGCCTCAAGTCTGTTGAGGTTTATGTAAAGGGTCCCGGTTCCGGACGTGAGTCTGCGATCCGTGCGCTTGAGGCTGTAGGCCTTCAGGTCACCATGATCAAGGACGTAACTCCCATCCCCCACAACGGCTGCCGTCCCCCCAAGCGTCGCCGCGTTTGATTATTTACAGGAGGTAAAACGAAAATGGCAAGATATACTGGACCTGTGTGCCGTCTGTGCCGTCGTGAGGGCACCAAGCTGTTCCTCAAGGGCGAGCGTTGCATGACCGGCAAATGCGCACTTGACCGCAGAAGCACTGCTCCCGGTCAGCACGGCGCTGCTAACAAGAAGGTTCGTGAGTACGGTATGCAGCTTCGCGAGAAGCAGAAGACCAGAAGATACTATGGCGTTCTTGAGACCCAGTTCCGCAACTACTATGCAGAGGCTGAGCGCAAGAGCGGTATGACCGGTGAGAACCTGCTCGTTCTCCTTGAGAGACGTCTGGACAACACCGTGTACCGTATGGGCATGGCAGAGAGCCGCAAGGAGGCTCGTCAGCTGGTTCTCCACGGCCACTTCACCCTCAACGGCAAGAAGGTAACCATTCCCTCTATCGCTGTAAAGGCCGGTGACGTGATCGCTGTGAAGGAAAGCAGCCGTGACAACGCAAAGATCAAGAGCCTCATCGAGGGTGCAGCTTCCAAGCTTTCTCCCAAGTGGCTTGAGGTCAACAAAGAGAATGGCTCCGCTAAGGTTGTGGCTCTGCCCGCCCGCGAGGACATTGACTTTGATTTCAACGAGCAGCTGATCGTCGAGCTTTATTCCAAGTAATCCGTCGGCCCCGGAAGGGCGCGACGCGACGGTCGTGGCTCGGGGCAAATTTAAAGGTACAAGGCCGCCTATGCGGCTCCACACATTTAACAAGGAGGGTTTATTGGAATGCTTGAAATTGAAAAGCCGAATATTACCATCACCGAGATGAGTGAGGATGGCACACACGGTACCTTCGTGGTGGATCCTCTGGAGCGTGGATACGGTATCACCCTTGGCAACTCGCTGCGCAGAATTATGCTCAGTTCTCTGCAGGGCGTGGCTGTAACCAGCATTAAAATCGACGGTGTGCTCCATGAATTTTCCACGATCCCCGGTGTGAAAGAGGACGTGACCGAGATTGTTCTGAACGTGAAGGGCATCACTGCTAAGCTCTTTAGCACGACCCCCAAGACCGTTGTCATCGACGTAACCGGTCCCCGTGCGATCACCGCCGGTGATATTCAGATGGATGCGGATCTGGAGATCCTGAATCCCGAGCATCATATTGCCACTCTGGCTGAGGGCGAGCGCTTCTATATGGAGCTTTGCTTCGACCACGGCCGCGGCTATATCTCTCAGGAGCGCAACAAGCAGTTGGCAAGCCTTTCTTACGGCCCCAACACCTCTGCGCCCATCGGTACCATCTACACCGACTCCATCTACACCCCCGTTTACAAGGTAAACTATTCTGTGGAAAATACCCGTGTGGGCAACAACACAGATCTTGACAAGTTGACCATTGAGGTTCTGACCAACGGAACCATCACGGCCAAAGAAGCGATCTCTCTTGGCGCCAAGATCCTCAACGAACATCTCAACCTTTTTGTAAACCTCACCGATGAGGCCAGAAAGGCAGAAATCATGGTTGAACGTGAAGAGACCATCAAAGAGAAGGTCCTTGAGATGACCATTGAAGAGCTTGACATGTCGGTTCGTAGCTTCAACTGCTTGAAGCGTGCCGGCATTGACACGGTGGAAGATCTGACCAACCGCACCGAGGAGGACATGATCAAGGTCCGAAACCTCGGCAAGAAATCGCTTGAAGAAGTTATCCAGAAACTGCACTCTCTCGGCCTCGACCTCAAGAAGGAAGAGGAATGAGCGTGCGCAACCGTATGCATTGATATAGGAGGGAAACAGAATGCCCGGAAGAAAACTCGGCAGACCTACCGCTCATCGTAATGCGATGCTGCGCGGTCTCGTGACCTATCTGCTGGAGAAGGGCTCCGTTGAGACCACTCTCACCAGAGCTAAAGAAGTACGCTCCATGGCAGAGAAGATGATCACGCTCGGCAAAAAGAACACCCTTGCCAGCCGTCGTGCCGCTCTGGCATATATCACTTCGGAGGACGTTGTAACCAAGCTGTTCAACGAGATCGCTCCCAAGTATGAGAACCGCAACGGTGGTTACACCCAGATCTTTAAGATGGGTCCCCGCCGCGGTGATGCCGCAGAGATGGCTCTGATCAAGCTGATCGACGAGGAGTAATTTAAAAACCGCCCACCCGTGCCGCGACACGGGTGGGCGGTTGTTTTTTGCGTATGTTTGGGCTAAATTGAACGAAAAAAGAGAAAAACGTACAAATCGTGCACAATTTTGTACGAAAATCTGCAGTTTTCGTGTATAATGAAGATAATGACGTACGCGTCGTTCAAAAGGGGGTGATATCTTGCAAAAATACCGTTTTGCGAAGAATATTGATATTGAATCACTTTCATCCTTTCATTATTTTGAGTTTGACGACAGCTTTGTGGATCACTTTGAGTCTCACGAGCCCTGGGAGCTGGTGTACATTGATCGAGGTGAATGCTATATCGTCACCGACAGAGAGCGCTTTTTGCTTTCACAGGGCGAGATGTATTTCCATAAGCCTTATGAGCGTCATAAGCTGGAAATGTCCAGAGGCAGCTATCCCAACGTGCTGATCCTCACCTTTTCTACCGCCTCCCGTGCCATGTGCTATTTTGAGGGACGCAAGCTGCAGGCCTCTCTTTCCACCAAGCAGCATATTGCCGCTATCCTGCACGAGGCCACCCATACCTTTGAGGAGCCATTCCACGTGCCCTACGAGGTCAATCTGGAGTTGAAGAGAGAAAATCCGCTATGGGGGGGCGAGCAGAGCATCCTTCTGCGGCTGGAGCTGATGCTGATCGAGCTGGTGCGCAGCAATCGCTACTATGCGGAAAGTCCGCGCCGCTTTTACGGAAAGGAGCTGGTCACGGACGATTTTTGCCTGCGCGTCATTGCCTTTATGGAGCAGTTTTTATATGAAAAATTCAGCATGGACGATCTCTGCCATGAGCTTTCCTTTTCGAAGTCTTACATTTCCAAGCGGTTTGTCAGCGTTTGCGGCGTTTCAGTGATGGAATATTTCAATATGATGAAGGTGGGCGAGGGCAAACGGCTCATTCGCGAGACTGAAAAGAATTTCCAGGAAATTTCAGACAGCCTGGGCTTTTCCAGCGCCCATTATTTTTCCACCATTTTCAAGAAGTACGTGGGCATGACGCCTACCCAGTATAAGAAGTCCTGCAAGACGGACTAAAGGAGGTATAGTATGCTGATTGGATTTGCAGCGCGGGATATTACCCCCGCCATTGGCAAGCAAATGCCCGGCGGTTCTCATGTTCTGACTGCCACCAAGCCCGCCCGCGGAAAGCTGCTGGCTGTTGCCGCCGCCTTTGAGGGTGAAGACGGCGCGGTGATTCTGGTATCCACCGATATGCTTCATATGAGCGATGCTTTTGCCGATGAAGTCCGCGGCCGTATTTCCGCTGCTACGGGTGTAGGGCGGGAGCGCGTGATGGTCTGCGCCACTCACTCTCATACCGCCGGCGCCACGGATCACCCCATTTGGGATTGCCCAGCTGATCCGGAGGTGGCAGCATTGACCGCAAACGGTATGGTAGATGCAGCGAAAGAGGCCTTTTCCTGCCGCGTCGAAGGGAACTTTGGCGTTGGTGTCGGAGAGGACGCCCGCTATGGCTTCTGTCGGGATTATTATATGGCCGATACCGGAAACATCAAGACCAACCCGGGCTTTGAGCGCCCCATCGTGCGTCCTGCCGATGTGCCGGACGCCAGCGTGAACGTGTTGCGCGCCGAAGACGGTGCCGGCAATATCATCGGCTTCATCGTCAATTACGCTAACCATCCCGATTGCCATGGCGGCTCACAAAACAAGGATCGCTTCAGCGCCGATTATCCCGGTGCTTTGCGCCGCACGCTGCAGCGCATTTACGG
This sequence comes from Oscillospiraceae bacterium, assembly GCA_015064005.1. Classification (GTDB taxonomy): domain Bacteria; phylum Bacillota; class Clostridia; order Oscillospirales; family CAG-272; genus Firm-07. Next base: position 18,333 of record SVTA01000018.1, on the reverse strand, counting down.
CGAGGACGTGAAGGTGCTGTTTTTCAACGGTTCGGCAGCGGATATCAACTGCTACGATTTCATAGGCAAGCGTCATTTCGGCTATTGCGGCGGTACCAAAAACGCCCCGGAGGCTATCGGCGCGGGACTTGCCTCCACAGTGGCCGGTATCAACGGCGGCATCACGCTCACCGAGGATCACCGCACGGGAGCGGGCTTTGGCTCGGTACACGTGACCGCCCGCAAGCCCACCGCAGAGCAGATTGCGTGGGCGCACGAGGTGATGAAGAATCCCGAGGCCTATTCCTATTCGGATCGCGGCTATGCTGCCGATTACGTGATTCCGTATACGGAGGATTTTCTGGATATTCCGGTTTATACCTTGCGCCTGGGGCCTTGGGCCATCGTAGGCTTGCCCGGCGAGGTCTACACCGTGATCGGACGGCGGATCAAGGAACAGTCCCCCTTTGAGCATACGCTGATCTTTGAGCTGGCCAACGGTGTTTGCGGCGGATACTTTACCCCCGCGCATATCCAGGCCTCCCCCGAAACCTACGCGGCCAAGATCTTTCGCGGAAACGGCTATACCGGCCCTGAAACCGCCGATAAGCTGGTGGAGGAGGCTCTACGTCAGCTGAATGAATTAAAATATGACGAAGCATAAAGGAGAAAACGATGTATCGCATTTGTAAAATTACATCCAACCCCGTGGTGGATTTCGCCGCCGAGGAGCTGAAAAAGTATCTTCGTATGATGATGCCTCGCTGTGGCGAGATCGAGATCGTGTACGACCCCAAGGCCACCGACGGCTTCCGTCTTGGCTTGATGGCGGATTTCGGCCTTGATACCTCTGAGGCGGAGGATATTTTCCTTGATGATATTCTCCACGTGGATACCGACGCCGCGGGCGGAATCATTGCCGGTAGCAACCCCCGCAGCATTCTGCAGGCGGTGTATCGCTATCTGATGCAGAACGGCTGTCGCTGGCTCTATCCCGGCGTGGACGGCGAGTATATCCCGATCAACGACATCAAGCCCACCAAGTACCATAAGATGGCGGATACCCGCGTCCGTGCCCAGTGCAATGAGGGTGCGGAAAGCCAGACCTCTGTGCTGGAGACCATTGATTTCTCCCCCAAGATGGGACTCAACTCCTATATGATCGAGTTTGATAACCCCAAGGTTTACTACAGCCGCTACTACGACCACCCGAATAACGAGTGGAACCGTGAGCCGGAGCCCGTTTCCGACGAGCAGGTGCTGCAGTGGAAGCGTCAGTGCGAGGTGGAGATTGCCAAGCGCGGCCTCATTTTCAACGATATGGGGCACGGCTGGACGGCAGATCCCTTTGGTCTTGATTCCACTGAGGGGTGGGCAGCTGTGGAGGAGGCAAAGATCCCCGAGGAGAGCAAGGACTTTGTGGCCATGATGAACGGGGTGCGCGCGCTTTATAAGGGCGTGGCACTGAACACCAATTTCTGTATGTCCAACCCCAAGGCACGCAGTATCGTTGCCAAGGCCATTGCCGATTATGCCGAGAGCAGCCACAACGTGGATTTCCTGCACGTATGGCTGGCTGACTCCAACAGCAACCACTGCGAGTGCGAGGAGTGCCGCAAGAAGATCCCCTCCGATTGGTACGTGATGCTGCTCAACGAGCTGGACGCTATCCTTACCGAGCGCGGCTTGCCTACCCGCATCGTGTACATCGTTTACTACGACACCGCTTGGGCGCCTACCACCGAGAAGCTGAATAACCCCGCCCGCTTCTCGATGCTGATGGCGGCCATTACCCGCAGCTATACCTCTACCCCCGAAATGGTGGCGGATGCCTCGGGTCTTACCACCTTCAACCTCAATCATAACGTGTTCCCCAAGGATCTGGGTGCTTATCTTGCCTATGGCGAGGAGTGGCAGAAGACCTGCCCTGCGCCCCGTCTCGCCTACGAGTATCACTTCTGGTGGCACCAGTATTGCGACATCGGCGGCATTCAGTTTGCCCGCCGCATCTATGAGGACAACAAGGCCTACCGCAAGGCGGGCTATCAGGGCATCATTCAGGACGGCAGCCAGCGCAGCTTCTGGCCAAACGGCTTCGCCTTCTGGGTGTACGGCGAGACCCTTTTTGACGCGGATCGCAGCTTTGAGGAGTTGGTGGAGGATTACTTCTCCCATGCCTACGGCGAGCATTGGCAGGAGATCGTGGCGTATCTCACTGAGATCGGAAACCGCTTCGATGTGAACTATTTGGAAATGGAGCATCGCTCCAATAAGGATTTCACCAATCCCGCGCATGCCACAGTGCTGCGTGACATTCCTGCCTTTGTGGAGGAGATGGAGCCGAAGCTGAAGGAGTGGACCTACAGCCGTTACCGTGTACAGACCGTTTCCATGCGCCTCTTGCGCTACCACGCACAGTACTGCAAGGGTCTGGCCAAGGCCTTTGCCATCCGTGCCGAGGGTGACGTAGACGGCGGCAAGGAGGCTTACGTGAATTTCTACCGTGAGTTCGGTCGCCATGAAGCTGAGATCGAGCGGTATTTTGATCAGTATCTTGCCTTCAGCGCCTTCAATCGCGGTATGTTCCGCAAGCAGGAAAGCAAGCCCGTTGCCACCGAGCAGCTGTAATATCAAGAAAACCGACCCCGTTTGCCGCGCAAACGGGGTCGGTTTTATGCTTTGAGCGCTTGCCAGAGCGCGTCTGCGTCCGAGAGGGTGTTGAAGGGGCCGAAGCTGACGCGCACCGCGCCCTCCTCCGGCGTGCCCAAGGCCTTGTGGGCGAGAGGGGCACAATGCAGCCCCGCTCGTACGGCGATCCCCGCTCGATCCAGCGCTGCCGCCACCGCCGTAGCGTCCTCTCCCTTGCGGTGAAAAAGCAGTACCGCCCCCGCCTCCTCCGGTTGGTGGATCACCACGTCGGGGAGTGCGGAAAGGCGCTCTTTCGTGGCCAAAAACAGCGCCTTTTCGCGCCTTTCGATCTCCGCCTGCCCCAGCTCCCGCAAAAAGGATACCCCCGCCGCAAGGGCTGCGATGGCGGGCACGGGCAGCGTGCCCGCCTCCAGCCGCTCCGGCAGCTCCACGGGCATGGTGGGGAGGCGCGAATGCACGCCGCTGCCACCCTCCAGCAGTGTGTCAAGCTGCAGTGTCGGCGAGAGGGCGAGAAAGCCGCAGCCCTGGATGCCAAGGAGAGATTTGTGCCCCGGGGCTGCCAGCGCGTCAATGCCCATAGCCCTCATATCGATCGGGAGCCGCCCGGCTGACTGCGCCGCATCCACAAAGAAGCGAAGCCCCCGCCTGCGACAAAGAGCACCGATCTCCCGAAGGGGGAGGGTGACGGAGCAGATATTGGAGGCGTGGGTGGTTATGACGGCCACGGTGCGCGGGCCGATGCGATCCTCGATGCCCTGCAGCAGCTGTGGAATGCTTTTTCCCACCACGGGAAAGACGGAAAAGGTCACACCACGGCTCTCGCCAAGGCGCCAAAGGGGGCGGTATACGGCGTTGTGCTCCAGCTCTGAGATCAGCACGTGATCGCTCTCCTTGAGAAAGCCCTTCAGCAGCATATTCAGCGCATAGGTGGTGTTTTCCGTGAATACAATACCCTCAGGGGCGTGAAGCCCCAGCAGCGCGGACAGGGACTCTCTGCAGGCATAAACCGCCTCCGCGGCCCGTAGCGACAGCCGATGAGCCCCTCTGCCGGGATTGCCGCCGTATTCTGCCACGTGTCGGCGCACGGCCTCGATCACGGCGGGAGGCTTGGGGTAGGTGGTGGCAGCATTGTCAAGATAGATCACGGTGCACGTTCCTTTCGATATATTGGGTAGGCGAAAGGCGCTGGGCGGCAAGCACCGCCTTGACCCGCCCCCGTTCTGCGCAGGGGAAGGAAACACCGTAGGCGCAGCCCTGCCTCGTTTCCTCTCGGGCCAGGGCGATGACCTCCGCCGGCAGGGCTGCTGACTGCAGCGCCCGCTGCGCCTTGAGAGAAAGCGTAAGCGATCCGATGGCGGCAATGCAACGTGTATTTTGTTGGTTTTTCACACGCTTCACCTCCTCTGCTTTCATTATATGCGTGGGCTTTCATAAATTCGACAAAAACGCTCTCGTCCATCTTTTCCTATTGACAAGAGGGTGCTTCTTCGGTATAATAAAATAAGAATGTGCTCAAACGGTATGAATTTTACGGGAAAGGAGGCGAGGTAACGATGAAAATATTGCTTTTGAAATGCAAGGAGGCGCTGATCTCCGTTTTCCCTATCACAGCGATCGTGATGCTGCTGAATCTGACGCCGCTGGTTGAGGTTTCCGGCACGGAAACCGCGGTATTCTTGCTTTCCTCGCTGTTCCTTGTCATTGGCATCGGCCTGTTTAATATGGGTGCCGATATGGCCATGACGCCGATGGGTGTGCAGGTGGGCGCGGGTCTTTCCAAATCCCGCAGCGTGGGGCTTTTGCTCTCCATTTCCTTCCTGCTTGGCGTGCTGATCACCGTGGCAGAGCCTGATCTTTCCGTGCTGGCATCGCAGGTGAGCGATCTTGTAAACGGTACGTTACTGATCGTATGCGTGGGTGTAGGCGTGGGCTTGTTTCTGGTGCTGGCCATCCTGCGTATCGTGACCAAGACCTCTCTTGCGCAGATCCTGATGATCTGTTATATGTTGGTGTTCTCCTGCGCGGCCATGGTGCTTTCCCGGGGGAACGATGCCTTCCTCGCTCTCGCCTTTGATTCCGGCGGCGTGACCACGGGTCCCATCACCGTACCCTTTATTATGGCGCTGGGCGCCGGCATCGCGGCCACCCTCGGCGGCAAAAACGCGGGGGAAAATAGCTTCGGTCTGGTGGCGCTTTGCTCCGTTGGCCCGGTGATTGCTGTGATGGGCCTCGGTGTATTCGCCTCCGGTGAGATCTCCTATACCCTGCCGGATTACAGTGTGGAAAATTATCTCGGCATGGCGTTTTTTCATACCCTTTTTGAGGTTGTTTGCGACGTGGCTGTCGCGCTGGGGCTTTTGGTGTTGTTTTTTGTCGTGGTGCAGTGTGTCTTTTTGCACCTGCCTCGCCGCAATATGATCCGTATTGCCGTGGGCATCGCGTATACCTTCCTCGGCCTTGTGGTGTTTCTCACTGCCGTGACGGTGGGCTTTATGCCCATTGGTTACCGTATTGGCCATGACTTAGCGCGGTATCCCGCGTTGCTGGTGTCGCTTTGCTTCCTTCTGGGTTTGGTGGTTGTTTTGGCGGAGCCTGCCATCCATGTGCTGAACAAGCAGGTGGAGGAGATCACCAGCGGTACCGTCAGCAAGCGGTCAATGCTGGTGGCGCTTTCCATCGGCGTTGGTGTTTCCATTGCCCTTGCCATGATCCGCGCTATCTTTGATTTCAGCATCCTTTACTATCTGGTGCCCGGTTATCTGATCTCTCTCGCACTGTCCTTTTTTGTGCCGCGACTGTATACTGCCATTGCCTTTGACTCCGGTGGCGTGGCCAGCGGCCCCCTTACCTCCAGCTTTATCCTGCCCCTTGCCATTGGCGCCTGTGTGACCTTGCAGGGCGCTGATAGGGTGCTGGAAAGCGCCTTTGGTATTGTGGCGATGGTTGCCATGACACCGCTCATTACCATTCAGGTCATGGGCTTCCGTGCCGTAATGGCCACCCGCGTGCGCGAGCGCATTATGATGAAGCGGATCCTTGATGCCGACGATGAGCAGATCATCGATTTCATGTGAGGAGGCGGCAATATGCAAGAAAAGAAACATATGGCCGCGCCTCTGCGCCCGGCCAAGGTGGTGCGGACCACGCGGCAGCAGCCGCTGACCGGCGCCGCCAACAAGCACAAAACAGCCCCCAAGCGTCTGAAACTGCTGGTGACGGTGGTTGACCGCGCCAAGGCGGAATTTTATATGGATCTGCTGCAGGGCTTTGAGATCAATATGCAGATTTCGGCCTCGGGCTCCGGAACGGCCCCTTCGGATATTTTGCACCTGATGGGTATTGAGGAAAGCGAAAAACGCGTGATTCTCAGTTTGGTTCGGGAGGATCGTGCCGCCGCTGCTCTTGCTATGCTGGAAGAAAAATTCAAAACCATTAAAAAGGGAAAGGGGATTGCCATGACGGTACCGCTGACGGGTGTGATTGGCGTTTCCATATACCGTTTTCTGTCTAATAGCCGTTGAAAGGAGGCGTAAGTATGAAATTTGAACATGAAATGATACTGTGCATCGTCAACAGCGGCTTCAGCGGCGAGGTGATGGATGCCGCCCGAGCCTGCGGTGCAGGCGGCGGCACTGTTCTCCACGCCCGCGGTACCGCCAGCCCCGAGGCAGAAAGCTTTTTCAAAATAGCGATTCAGCCCGAAAAGGAGATGGTGATGATTTTGGTGCCTGCCGAGATCAAGGACGCCGTGCTCCATGCACTTTATCAAAAGGTAGGCTTGCAGACACCGGGGCAAGGCATTGCCTTCGCGCTTCCCGTGGACGGCGTGGTGGGCTTGCCCGGCCAGGTAAGCGAGGGAAATAGCAAAACATGAGAATTGTATTTGTGCGCCACGCGCATCCCGATTACAAGCTGGATTGCTTGACTGATATCGGCCACAAGCAGGCTGAGGCATGCGCAGAGCGCTTGGCGGATGAGGGAATCGAAAAAATCTACGCCTCCTCTCAGGGGCGCGCCCGAGAAACTGCCGCGCCTACGGCAAACCGGCTGGGGCTTGCGGTGGAAACACGGGATTTTATCAGAGAGCTGGAGTGCCATGCCAAGGACGGCAGCGCGCTTTTGGGCGAGGGACATCCTTGGTACGTGGCCGATGCTCATGTGGCGATGGGTGAGGATATCACCCGTGCTGATTGGCGCCGGCTGGATCCGTATTGCAGAAGCATCGTGGTGGAGCGCGTTGACCTGGTGGAGCGGGGCACGGACGAGTGGCTTGCAGAGCTTGGCTATGTGCGCGAGGGGCAATACTATCGCGTGGTGGGGGATGATACGGACCGAACCGTCGCCATGTTCAGCCACAGCTGCTCCTCCACGGCGGCGCTGGCGCATATGCTCAACATAGCCTTTCCGTTGCTCTCCGGCATTTTGCGCCCCGACTTTACCTCCATTACCGTGCTGACGCTTTCCGGTGAAAAGGGCGCGCTGATCACGCCACACGTTGAAATTCTGAACGATGCACGTCATATTCAGGGCATTGGAGCAGAAGAAGGCATTGACAGCTGATGAGTGTGATATTGCCGCACACTTTTTGATAACAAAAACCGCCACCCGATCTGCCGGGTGGCGGTTTTTGGTTGCATACTACCGATGACGCCGGCAGTTATGACGCTTATTTGAGTATATCCCAGCACTGGATGCCGATGACCTCCGGCTCGATCCAGAGCCCCGCCTTCATGCCGAGGGAGCGGATAAAGTCAGTGGTGGCGCGGATGCCATGGGGAAAGCGCGCCTTGCTTTCTATTCATTGCCCCACGTAGGGGTAGATCTGATCTCCCGGCTCCTCACCGGGGCTATCCCGGGAAAGGTGCATGGATTCCTTGAAGATAGCAGGGGGCAATGTCTGCCGGTCCCGCAAGTGCCTTCTATACTTGGTTGTTTTTAAGATTTAGTGGTACTCCGGCAGCCAGCCCTTGTGGGCCTCGATGAGATCGTCGCACATGGCGATGATATCGTCAATGGAGAGCTCGGAGGAGGTGTGCGGGTCAAGCATTGCGGCCTGATAAATGGCCTCCTTCTTCTTGGTGACGGCGGCCTCAATGGTGAGGAGCTGCACGTTGATGTTGGTGCGGTTCATGGCAGCGCAGATCTCGGGCAGGTCACCCACGTAGGTGGGCAACACGCCGCAGCGGTTCACCAAACAGGGTACCTCCACGCAGGCGTTGTGGGGCAGGTTGGTGATAAGGCCGGTGTTCAGCACGTTGCCGCCGATCTGGTAGGGCACACCCGTGACCATAGCCTCCATGATGTAAGAGGCATACTCGTGGGTGCGGGTGTGGGAAACATCACCCTGCACGTATGTTTCGCGATCCGTTTCCCACTTGGCGATCTGGTTGATGCAGCGACGGGGGTACTCATCCAGCGGGATGCGGTAGCGGTCAATGAGCTCGGGGTACTTGGACTTGATGTAGAGATTGTTGTACTCGGCATTGTGCTCACTGGACTCGGTGCAGTAGTAGCCAAAGCGACGCAGGTAGTCAAGGCGCACCAGATTGTGAGTTTCGTAATTCTCGGGGTGCTCCAGGATCTCGCAGGCGCGGCGGCGCAGCTCAGGGTAGAGATCGTTGCCCTTGGCGTCATAGACCTCCAGCAGCCAGCCCATGTGATTGATGCCGGCGATCTTCTCGCGGATGGGGCCGGCTTTTTCAAACTCCTCCAGCATGCCAAGGGAATTGAAAAGGCTCTTGGTGCAGACCTGCACGCTGTGGCAAAGACCCACGGTCTTTACGTTGGTGTAGCGCTGCATATAACCGGCCAGCATGGCCATAGGATTGGTATAGTTGAGGAACCAGGCGTTGGGGCAAACGGCCTGCATATCCTCGGCAAAGCCCTCCAGCACGGGAATGGTGCGCAGGGTGCGGAAGATGCCGCCGATGCCAAGGGTGTCGGCGATGGTCTGGCGCAGACCGTATTTCTTCGGGATCTCAAAGTCGATGATGGTGCAGGGATCGTAGCCGCCCACCTGAATGGCGTTCACCACAAAATCCGCGCCCCGCAGCGCGTCACGGCGCTGGGCAACGCCCAGATGCTTGCTGACCTTGGCGCGATTCTCATTGATGTTCTTGTTGAGCGCGCAGATCATCACAAAGGACTCCTCCAAGCGCTTTTCGTCCACGTCGTACAGTGCGATCTCAAAATCGCGAAGCGCGGGGGTGAGCATGGCGTCACCCAGCACGTTTTTGGCGAACACGGTGCTGCCTGCACCCATAAATGTAATTTTACTCATCATTTACCTCCGTTCACAGAATACTGTTGATTTTTTCACATTTCTGTGTTATAATCATTATAGTACGGCTTTGGCCGATAAGTCAACGAAAATATTGCGCATTTTGATAACAATATTGCGGAGGTGGCGACGTGGGACACCATCGGTTAAATTTGGATAAATCAGGCCTCGAGCGCGGAACAAGAGGAAACCCGGATTTTCCGGTAGCGGGCGGGATTGGCACCGCCGATATCGCGGGCTATGAGGGCGGACGGTTTGAATGTCATTTCCACCCGGAAACCGAGTTGACGCTGATCGAGGCGGGAGAAATGTACTACCAGGCCAACGATCGCGTTTTTCTGCTGCGGGCGGGGGATGCGGTGTTTGTCAACGTCAACGTCATGCACGCCGGCTGGCAAAAGGATGGAGGATCCTGCCTTTACGGTCCTATCAATTTTTCCACCGTGATGATCTCCGGTCACGAGCACAGCCGCATTGAGGAGGTCTACGTGAAGCCCTTGGTGGAGGAGAACCGATTGCCCATGCTGGTGATGCGTCACGACGTGCCGGAGGATGCGGCGCTGCTTGCCTCCGTGCGTCGACTTTATCAGCTGCGCAGAGAGCGGGGAGAGGGGTACGAGCTGCTGTTTAAGGCGGAGCTTTGCGTATTCTGGCATCTTTTATACGGTGTGGCCAAGCGTAGCGATGAGGTGCATGCTGACCGAGGCGCCGCGGCCATCAAGGAGGCCATCGCCTACATGGAGGCGCACTACGGTGAGAAGCTTTCCCTCGCGGAGCTTTCCGGCACCTGCGGCCTTTCGCGGAGCGAATTTTGCCGCGTGTTTCATCGCTTTACGGGGCGCACGCCCTTTACCTACCTGCAGCACCTGCGGGTGCGGCGGTCGCTGCCCCTTTTGCAGGACAAAAGCCTTTCCATCACAGAGATCGCGGAGCGAACAGGCTTTTCCGGCGGTAGCTATTACGCGGAGATCTTCCGGCGTTTTATGGGTATCTCGCCCCTTGCCTACCGTAAAACGCTGTGAGCAGATAGATATTTACAAATTGGCACTTGTATATGAACGGATTTTATGATAAGATAAGGGGAAAGGGGGTGGCGCTTTGTTCGGCTACGTGCGGATACGAAAATCCGAATTGAGGGTGCGGGAATATGAGTATTATCGCGCTGCGTACTGCGGGCTTTGCCGCAGCATGGGGAAATGCACCGGCCAATGCTCCCGGCTGACCCTTAGCTATGACGTGGCATTTCTTGTCCACGTGCGGATGCTGCTGTGCGGCACCGTGCCGACATTCAAGCGGCGTCGCTGCCTCGCGCATCCCCTGAAAAAGCGCCCCATGATGGAGGCAAACGACCAGCTTTCCTACGGCGCGGATATTTCGGCGCTGCTGGCGTATGAAAAATGTCGGGACGATATTGCCGATGAGGGCTTTTGGGGGCGCTGCAAGGCGCGAATGCGTTGCCTGTTTCTTTCCGGCGCCTACAGAAGAGCGAGAAAACGCCTGCCGGAGGCGGCAGTGGCTGTACGTGAGCATCTTGCCGCGCTTTCTCGGTTGGAGCGGGAGCGCCCCGCCTCGGTGGATGAGCCGGCCGCTGTTTTCGGCGAGCTGCTGGCAGATGTGGTTGCCTTCGGACTGCCGGATACGGCGGTGCGCGTGGCGCGGGTCATCGGTGATAAGGTGGGCAGATTCATCTATATTGCCGACGCCATCGACGATCTTGAAAAAGATGCAAAACGCGGAAATTTCAACCCCGTTTTGGCACTTTTTGGCGAAAAACCCACATGCGAGGAGCGGGAAAGCATCCGCGTAGCGCTGATCGCGTGCCTCTCTGATCTGGAGGCGGCGTTGGATCTCACAGAGGAGCACCCGCGGCCGGAGATCAAGGCTGTGATAGAGAACATACTATATTTCGGTATGCCCGATACCGTACGGCGGGTGCTGTGCGGCAAGACGGGCTGCAAGGAGGATATTTCAGGTGAACAATAACCCCTATAAGGTGCTGGGCGTGTCGCCCGACGCCGACGACGAAGAGATCAAAAAGGCCTATCGCGAGCTGGCTCGCAAATATCATCCCGATCGCTATGCGGACACAGATCTTGCCGAGCTTGCGGGCGAAAAAATGAAGGAGATCAATGCCGCCTACGAGGAGATCACCCGTATGCGCGCAGGCGGAGCGGGGAGCGCCGGCGGCAGCAACGGCCAATATACGGGGAACGCTCGCTTTGTGGAGATCCGCAACTGCATCAACCGTGGCGACGTGATCACCGCCAAGCGGATGCTTGACGAGATGTCGGAGGGCGATCGGGGCGCGGAATGGCACTTCCTCATGGGGTGCGTGTGCCTGCGTCAGGGTAATTACGTGGATGCCCAGCGGTATTTTGACATCGCCTATAAGATGGAGCCGGGCAACAACGAATACTGGACCTTCAAGGAAAAAATGCACCAGCAGGCAGGAAAATTCGGCACGGGCTACCGTACCGGTCGCAGCAGCGCATCTGACGACTGCTTTTGCTGCTGTGATGGCTGCGACTGCTGTGAAACGCTACTGTGCGCCGACTGCTGCTGCGAGTGCATGGGCGGCGACATCATCCCCTGCTGCTGATGGTACCGCGCAGAAGAAAAAGCACCCGCAGCCTGACGCTTTCAGCCGTGCTGGCGGCGCTGAGCGTGGTGCTGCTGGGTGTGGGAGCGCTGCTGGAGGTGCTGGATATCTCCATGGCGGTGATCGCCTCCTTTGCCGTCATTTTAGCGGTGATCGAGCTGAAGGGCATCTACCCCTATCTCATTTATGCCACCACGACGGTGCTGGCGCTGTTACTGCTGCCCGTCAAAACGCCAGCCGCTATGTATGCCCTATTTTTTGGGTATTATCCCATTCTCAAGGAAAAGCTGGAGCGGCTTCCTGCCGTGCTTTCTTGGGTGCTGAAGATCGTGATCTTCAACGCGGCGCTGGCGGTGATGCTGGTGCTGGCCGCTCTTTTGGTGCTGCCGGATTTCGCGCTGCCGGAGGGATACGCCTGGCTGTGGGTGGTGGTCTGCACGCCGGTGTTTGTGCTGTACGATGTGGCGCTGACCAGAGTGCTGACCGTATATCTTTTCAAATGGCGTCAGCGCTTCCGCTCTTTTTGGGGAAACTGAATTTAACTGCCAAACGGTGTCGAAAAAACAAAAAAACAGTCGCTTCGCCAAGCTCGGCGGGGCGACTTTTCCTTTTTCTGTATAAAGCATACCGAAATCTGCCAAAATAACCGTGGTAAGTAAAAAAGGAGGAGGACGGTGTGAAAAGGACGGTAATTGAAACCGATTGCGGCATCATCAGTGCTGCCTCGGTGGTGGGAAATATGGAGCGAAAGGGGCCGCTGGGGGAGTTGTTTGACCTGCACGGCACTGACGATCGCTTCGGGCAAAAGACCTGGGAGCGGGCGGAGGCGGAGATGCAGCGCCTCGCGCTGAATACGGCGTTGGGAAAATGTAAGCTGCGGGATGCGGATCTGTCGGCAATTTTTGCGGGAGATCTGCTCAATCAATGTATTGGTGCTGCCTACGGGCTGCAGGATTTTGACGTGCCGTATTTCGGCCTGTACGGCGCTTGCTCCACGGCGGCGGAGGGGCTGGTGCTTTCCGCGCTGACGGTTTCCGGCGGGATGCTGCGGCGTTGTGCCGCGGTGGCCTCCTCTCATAATTGCACCGCGGAGCGGCAGTATCGCTCGCCGCTGGAGTACGGCGCCCAGCGCGCCCCTACCGCCCAGTGGACGGTAACGGGAGCGGGGGCCTTCGTGGTTGGTGCGGAGGAGGAGAGCGCGGTGCGCATTTGCGGTGTGCTGCCCGGAAGGGTGGTGGAAAAGGGCGTTCGGGATGCGGCCAATATGGGTGCGGCCATGGCACCGGCAGCGGCCGATACGCTGCTGCGATTTTTCGCTGAAACCGGTACCGTTCCGGGGGATATTGACCTGATCGTCACCGGCGATCTTGGCTGTGAGGGAGGCGATATTCTCTGTGAGCTGATGCAGATCGAGGGGCGGGATATCCGTGCGGTGTATGCGGACTGCGGTATGATGATCTACGATCGAGAAACGCAGGACGTGCATGCCGGTGGCTCCGGCTGCGGTTGCTCGGCGGCGGTGCTGGCCGGCTACCTCTTGCCCCGTATCGCCAAGGGCGACTGGGGGCGGGTGCTGTTTCTCGGCACGGGCGCCATGATGAGCCCGCAGAGCATTCAGCAGGGCAGATGTATTCCGGCAGTGGCGCATTTGGTGTGCTTGGCGCCGAGGGAGGAGCGGATATGAGTATTTTTTTGAAGCTGTTATTTTCCTTTTTGGTGGGCGGTGCGCTTTGCGTAGTGGCGCAGATCCTGATCGACAAAACCAAGCTTTCTCCGGCACGGATCCTGGTGGGCTACGTGGTGGCCGGCGTGCTGCTGGGGGCACTGGGCGTTTATGGCCCCTTTGCCGATATGGCGGGCGCCGGGGCCACCACGCCGCTGACGGGCTTTGGCTACCTCATTGCCAAGGGTGTGCGGCAGGCGGTGGATGAAAAGGGGCTGATCGGAGCGTTGACGGGTGGACTTTCTGCTGCCGCAGGCGGCACGGCCGCCGCTCTCGTCTTCGGCCTCCTTGCAGCAGCACTTTGCCGTGGTGGTAAGCCAAAGCAATAATCAAAGAAGAGCCGCCTCCCGGCTAAACGGGAGGCGGCTTTCTAATTAGGCGCCCAACGGTATGGGCTTCATCGGTCGTGCTGCTCTATGAACGTGATCAGCCGGGTATTGTCCTCAAGGCCGTGGGGGTGGTGGTCGCAGCCGGGCTTCAGCACCTCAAAGAAGGGAACGGTGCTTTTTCTGTATTTCTCCGCCAGCACCTGGCCGTTTTCCGTATAGGGCACGATGCAGTCGCTGTCGCCGCATACCAGCGCCACGGGAATCTGCTGCTCGATCAGCGTATCCGCAAAATCAATGGGGTGCCGGCGATAATTGATGAGATCGGAAACGGTCAGCCCCATGGCCTTGACGTATTCCTCATAGAGGATATCCTTGGCCGCGCCTACGCCGCAGGGGCAGCTGAGCAGATTCAGCACCGGGGCGTCCAGATACAGGGCACTGACGTGCTGCGGGTATTTGGCCGCAAAATATACCGCCTGCATACCGCCGCAGCTCATGCCCACCGGCACGCAGCGAGGGGAAAGCTGCAGCTCCCGGGCGAGAAAATCGCAAAACGCGGCGCGTGCGTCCGTGTCCTCGGGCGGGCACCAGCGGGTGATGCTTTTGACATGCGCCACATGATAGCCCCGCCGCAGCATTTCCACCTCAAAGGCGGGAAAGGCGCCGAAATATTCGGTTTTGAGGAGCCAGTTCCGGGCAGGTGTCGGATTCTTGGGACAGACGACAATAGCGTCACGCCCCATAAAGGTGAAATCCAGCCGCTCAAAGCCCTGCCATTCGCTTTTGGTATATTCCATAGCACTTCTCCTTGTCGGTATTTGCTTCAGTGTAGCACAAAAGCGGCGGCTTGTCAAGTAAAAAAAGAAAACCCCCACGGCGTACCGTGGGGGGCGGGTCAGTTCTGCTGCGCCTTGGCAAAATAGCCTCTCGGATAAGAGCAGGTGGGGCAGAAGGCGGGCGGCTCCTTGGCAGCAATGACATAGCCGCAGTTTAGGCAGATCCAGCGGGTTTCAGTGGTGTCGGAGGTAAAGACCTTGCCCTCCCGCACGTCCGAAAGCTTACGCTTGTAATTCTCCTCGTGCTGCTTTTCAATGCTGGCTACCCGATCAAACAGATCTGCAATGGTGCCAAAGCCCTCGGCTCTGGCCTCCTCGGCAAACTGGGCGTACATGGTGGACCACTCGAAATGCTCGCCGCCGGCGGCGGTATCCAGGTTCTTTTCCGTGGAGCCGTAGCCTCCAAGATATCGGAACCAGATCTCCGCATGCTCGGCCTCGTTGGCGGCCGTGTCCCGGAAAAGCCGCGAGATCTCTACGAATCCGTCGGTTTTGGCCTTCTCCTCAAACCATTTGTAGCGCAGATACGCCTGGGATTCACCGCTCAAGGCGGTGTGGAGATTCTGCTCGGTCTTGGTGCCCTTTAATTTTTCCGCACTGATGCCGGTGCTTGTGTATGCTTCCATAAAATACCCTCCTTATGGTAGTATAGAGAGTATTGCCTATCGGTGCCGCCGTTATTCAGCGCGAAATTCAGAAGCGAGAATGGCGCAGGTGCCGATGTCACGGTAGGCGCCCTTGACCAGCATGGATTCCCGCTTCACACCCTCAAAGCGCATACCCAGCCGCTTCATCACCGCAAGGGAGGCGTCGTTGCCCACCATAAACCGTGCCTCGATGCGGTGCAGCCCCATGACCTGAAAGCCAAAGCGCAGCACGCGGGTGGCGGCCTCGGTCATCAGACCCTTGCCGTGATGGTCTGGATGCAGCACGTAGCCAAGCTCGGCGGAGTTGTGACTGCAATCCACCGAGGCGAAGCCGCAGGTGCCGATCATTTTATTCTCAGCCTTGGAGATCACTGCCCATTCGTAACAGGTGCCGGTACGGTAACGGCCGGAAAGGTATTCCAGATAAGAGCGGGTGTAGTCCAGCGTTCTGTGCGGCTCCCACAGCAGATATCGCGTGACCTCCGGACGCCTTGCGTAATCGTGCATATCCTCGGCATCAAAAACGCGCATCGGACGCAAGCGCAGCCGTTCGGTTTCCAGCTCCGGCATGCGGGAAAAAATATGGATGAGATTTTCCTTTTTCATAGCCACCTCCGGGGTGAGATATCCTTATTATAGCGCATTTTTCTCTTTCTTGCAAGATTATTTTTGAAAGCTACAAAATTCGCTTGTTTTGCGCACCGTTTCGGTGTATAATAGTAGTGAAGTAAGAGAAAAAGGAGAACTGTGCAATGAACGAGATCCTCGGAGATTGTCTGTTTCCTGTGATGCTGGGCTCGGGCACGGTCTGCCACGCCTGCGTGCGGCAGATGAGCAGGCGCCTCGGTGCCGAAAGCACGGTGCTGACGGGGCGGCGGGCGCTGACGCTGCGATTTTTGCCCGGTGTGCATCTGATCAGCGCGCCCCCAACGTTGCCGGATGATATTTTGCTGAATATTCTGACGGATATCAACGGAGAGAGCGGGCTGCGCGTGCCGTTGCTGGTGTTATGTGACGCGGCCTACGCCGGATTTGTGGAACGGAACCGAAAAACGCTGGAAACGCAGTTCATTCTGCGGCAGGGCGAAAAAATACTAAGGGGAGAAGCAATGCTTTGAGGGCGGATCATTTGCTGAAGGATATACCGGGACTTTCTCGCGCGGCGGGAAGGATCACCGCCATTGGTATCGAAAATATCGCAACAAGCCTGCAAACGGTGTCGAAAAAGAGCGTTTTTGTATGCACACGAACCGCAATGCGGGATGGGCACTACAGCGCTGCTGAGGCATATGCGCGGGGGTGCCGTGTGTTTGTGGCGGAGCGGGGGCTTGCCCTGCCACCGGATGCACTCGTGTACTTAACGGAGCGCGCGGAGGAGGCTCTGGGGCGGCTTTGCAGTCGCTTGTGGGGGCCGTTGCCGGAGGATATGCGGGTGTTTGGCATCACAGGCACTCACGGAAAAAGCGCCGTGGCGCTGCTGACGGCGGGCATGCTCCGACAATCGGGGCGCACCGTGGCTATTCTGACCGGTGACGGCGCAGACGATGGCAAGTGCTTTACTCCTGCGGGCGTCGCTGTGCCGGATGCCGCCGATATATGGCGTTTTCTGCACCGTTGCGGGACTAATGGCGCGAAATTTGTCATTTTAGAGCTATCGGCTTATATGCTGAAGCACGGCGCGGCCGGGGAGATCCCCTTTGCCGCCACGCTGCTGACCGATCTGGCTCCTCATCACATTGGCCCCGGTATGCATCGGGATTTTGCCGCCTATCGGGCGGCGAAAGCCGCGCTGTTTGTGCCGCCAACACAGCTGGCGCTGCTGCCGGCAGCGCTGGCCGGCGCCGTTGACGCACGCGTTCCCACAGCGTTTTATGGTAATCATAGTGGCTTGACGGTACAGGATGAGGGCGCGGCGGTGCAGGGCGACGTCCACGGCCGTGGCCTTACGCTCTGCTGCGATGGACTGCGGTATGCGATTTTCCACCCTGTTCCGGGGGATTTTGCCTGCCGGAACGCAGAGGCGGCTGCCGTGCTGGCACACGAGGCCGGACTTTCCGCGGCGGAGATCGCGCAAGGGCTTTCTGTGGTCACGCCCACAGGCAGGCTGGAGCTTTTGGCGTGCTTTGAGGGGCGGCGTATCTATCTGGACACCGCTTACACCGGCGAGGAGCTGCTTCGGGCGTTGCGTGTGCTACGCGACGTCACCGCAGGCAGGCTTTCCGTGCTGCTGGGCTCCGTCGGCGGCCGTGCCAAGGAGCGCCGCGCGGCTTTTGGTGCGGCGGCGGGCAGGCTGGCGGATTTCACATTTTTCACCGCTGACGATCCGGACAGTGAAGCGCCGGAGGATATTCTGCGGGATCTGGTGGCAGAATGGCCGCGGCTGGCCCGCTATGACTTTATTCCGGACAGAGCCGAGGCCATCAGTGCCGCTGTGGCGGCGCTGCACAGCGGCGATACGCTTCTCATCCTCGGCAAGGCGCAGGACGACACCCAGCTGACGCCCACGGGAAAGGTCCTTTTCTCCGACCGCGAGATCGCGGAGGCGGCACTCTATCGACTTTAAGCTACCAATAATAAAAAAGGCCACAAAGGGTTGGTTCTCATAAGGATGTTACCATTCTCCTTGTAGGGACCGGCGTCCTCGACGGTCCGTTGGCACAAGATTTGATATGCAGAAAACAAATAGATACCCCGACAGATTTTAATGTCTGTCGGGGTTAATTTGCTCAGTTCGATAAATCGGGGATTCAGTGAACTGACGTTATACAGATGCTCCTCCAAATATAACAGAGAAAAGAACAAATAAGAATATGAAAATTTCGATCATTCCTGCAGATAAATTGATGATTGACAAAACGATGGTAGCTCTTCTTAGTTTTATCATTCTTTTTGACATAATAATTCCAATAATACCAACATGTATTCCTACAGGCAATAATCCGCTCCCCAAAATACCTACAACTTCCAATAACTTATATAGAGAACTAGAATTTAAAACATTGGTAGGGGTATTAGACCACCAAATAACGAATGGAATCATTAAAACAAATAGAATTTGCAACCCGAAAATCATCTTATTGAAAATCGTATTATTTTTTTTCATATCTGAAATTCATCCTGCTGTTCATCAAATTCTTCTTTATCGTTCTGTTTTATCGCCAGTTTCGCCTTTGTTTTACAAGGCATCGGGCAAAGCCCATACCCCTAAAGATGATCGAGCGCATCCAAAGGCTCCCTTGTGTAAAGGGAGCTGTCGCGTTAGCGACTGAGGGATTGTTTCCTGCTATTTTG
>SVTA01000132.1 GCA_015064005.1 Oscillospiraceae bacterium | reverse complement strand
GTTATCGTGATAAAAACAACCAAAATTCTTGCACTTACCCTTGCCGCAACGCTTGCTCTTTCCCTGCTTCTGATTTGGGGAGCCGATGCGCTATCCGGTACTCTGCGCCACCGTCGGGAGCAGTTGTATTACCATCACGTTCTGCGGGCCGCCACAGAATTCGATGTGCCTGTCCCTTTGATCTTAGCCGTGATCCGCACGGAAAGCGATTTCCGCCCACAGGTCGTTTCCTCAGCCGGCGCTGTAGGTCTGATGCAGCTACTACCCCAAACCTTTACCGATGTGAGCGAACGCCTGCTACAGGAGGAAAATGCGGTATCCGAGATCTACGACCCTGCGACCAATATCCGCTACGGCACCTGCTACCTTGCTTATCTCTACCGTCGGTTCGGCGATTGGGAAACGGCGCTGGCTGCCTATAACGCCGGAGAAGGCCGTGTGCGTGCGTGGCTTGCGGACGAAGCCATCGCGCCCGATGGGGCGCTGAAAACCATTCCTTACCCGGAAACTGCCCGGTACGTGCAGAGCGTCAACGACGCCCTTGTCCATTACCGCGACAAATATAATTTTTAGGAGTATAAAAATGAGCACTGCAAAAGAATTAACTGAAAAGCTGTTTTACCGCAAAAAGAGCGTATACGCTGCCGCCGGCGAGGACGTTGTCAACGGCGCTTACGAGTACGCCAAGGGCTATGCCCAATATCTTGACGCTGCCAAAACCGAGCGTGAGGCCGTCGCCGAGTCCATTCGTCTGGCCGAGGCACAGGGCTTTTCTGCCTACAAAATGGGGGATCCTATGGAAAAGGGCGGCAAGTATTACTACAACAACCGTGACAAGAACCTCTTCCTCTTCACCATTGGTTCCGATCCCGTGGAGAACGGCATTCGCATCTGCGCTGCCCATATTGACTCCCCCCGTATTGACCTGAAGCAGTGCCCCCTTTACGAGGAGGGCGGCATGAGCTTCTTCAAAACCCACTACTATGGCGGCATTCTGAAATATCAGTGGATGGCCACCCCCCTTGCCCTGCACGGTGTCATCGTGAAAAAGGATGGCACCCGCATTGACGTCAAGGTGGGTGAGGATGATACCGACCCCGTATTCTATATCAACGATCTGCTTCCCCACCTCGGCCACGACAACGCAAGAAAGCCCATGGGCGAGGCCATTCCCGGCGAAAAGCTGAACGTGCTGATCGGCAGCCGTCCCTTTGATACCGAGTGCGATTCCGACGCCATCAAGCTGAACACCATGGTGCTGCTCAATGAGAAATACGGCATTACCGAGGATGATTTCCTCTCTGCCGAGCTTTGCGTCGTTCCCGCCTTCAAGGCTCGCGATATCGGCTTTGACCGCTCTATCATCGGTGCCTACGGCCATGACGACCGCGTTTGCGCATACCCTGCCCTTTCCGCCATTCTGGAGGCTGAGGCTCCGAAGAACACCCTGATGTGCATTCTTGCCGACAAGGAGGAAACCGGCAGCGACGGCAATACCGGCATGAAGAGCGATCTGATGCTGGATCTTATCAACGAGATCGCCCGCGCAATGGGTGCCAATCCCGGCGTTGTACGTGCCAACTCCAAGTGCCTTTCCGCCGACGTTTCCGCGGCCTTTGATCCCAACTTTGCCGACGTATTCGAGAAGCGCAACACTCCCTTGCTTTCTGCCGGCGTGGTGCTGACCAAATTTACCGGCGCAAGAGGAAAATCCGGCACCAACGATGCCAGCGCCGAGTATATCGGCTGGCTGCGCGGCGTGATGGAGAAAGCCGGCGTGGTATGGCAGGCCGGCGAGCTTGGCAAGGTGGATTGCGGCGGCGGCGGAACCGTTGCCAAATTCATTGCCGAGCACAACATTGAAACCGTTGACCTCGGCGTGCCGGTCATTTCGATGCACGCCCCCTACGAGGCCATTGCCAAGGTTGACCTCTATGAGGCCTACCGTGCGTTCTGCGCCTTCTGCCACGCTTAATGCTTGACAAATTAACATCTATAGAGGCCCGCTTCCGAGAGCTGGAGATCAAAAGCAACGATCCCGCGATCTGCGCCGACAGTAAGGCCTACAGCTCCTTAATGAAGGAATATCGTCAGCTCTCCCCTGTGGCCGGAAAATACCGCGAATGGCTCGGCGTTAAAACCGCCATTGAGGAGGCGAGACAAATTGCCGACACCGCCGAGGACGCGGAGCTGCGGGAGCTTGGCGAGACCGAATGGAAGAGCCTGAGCGAACAGCTGAAAACGCTGGAGGAGGAGCTGAAGCGCCTTCTTCTCCCCCGTGATCCCAACGATGACCGTAACGTAATCGTAGAGATCCGCGCGGGAGCCGGCGGTGAGGAGGCGGCACTGTTTGCCGCCGTGCTTTACCGTATGTACAATATGTATGCCACCTCCGCCGGATTTCGCGTTTCCCCGCTTTCCGCCAACGAAACCGAGCTTGGCGGCTATAGGGAAATCGTCTTTACCGTTGAGGGCGACGGTGCCTATTCCCGCTTCAAGTTTGAGTCAGGCGTCCACCGGGTGCAGCGTGTACCGGTCACCGAATCCCAAGGGCGCATTCAGACCTCCACCGTCACCGTAGCCGTCCTACCGGAGGCTGAGGAGGTAGAGGTGGAGATCAATCCTGCCGACATCATCATGGAGTCCTGCAAAAGCAGCGGCGCCGGCGGCCAGCACATCAACAAGACCGAATCTGCCGTGCGCCTTACTCACAAGCCCACCGGCATTGTGGTAGAATGTCAGGAGGAGCGCAGCCAGTTCAAGAACCGCGATAAGGCCATGCGCATGCTCCGCACGCGGCTGCTGGATATGCAAGTCACAGCCCAGCAAAACGAGATCGCCAACACCCGTCGCTCGCAGGTTGGAACCGGCGACAGAAGCGAGCGCATCCGCACCTATAATTACCCGCAGGGACGCTTGACCGATCACCGTATCGGTCTTACGCTCTATACGCTGGATCGGATTTTGGACGGCGCCATCGGTGACCTCATCGACGCGCTGATCACCGCCGATACAGCAAAGAAAATGCAAAGCGAAGAATAAGGAGCTATCCTTGAAAACCGAAATCATCACCGTTCCCCCCCTTGGGGGCGACAAAGCAGCCATAGAAAAAGCTGCGGGAATCATCCGTCGCGGCGGGCTGGTGGTATTCCCTACCGAAACCGTTTACGGCATTGGCGGCAACGCCACCGATGCCGATGCGGCACGGGCCATTTATGAGGCCAAGGGGCGCCCCTCCGACAATCCGCTCATCATTCATATTGCAAATCCGGAGGATGCCGAGGCCTACGCCCATACGAACGATACCTATTATAAGCTTGCGCGGCAGTTTATGCCGGGACCCTTGACGGTGATCCTTCCCAAAAAGGAAACGATCCCCGCCTCCGTGACCGGAGGCCTTGACACCGTTGCCGTCCGCTGCCCCGCGCATCCCGTTGCCCGCGCGCTGATTGAGGCTGCCGGCGTGCCGATCGCAGCCCCCTCCGCCAATCGCTCCGGCAAGCCCTCCCCCACCCTTGCGTCTCACGTTATTGAGGACCTTGACGGGCGCGTGGATATGATCATTGACGGCGGCCCCTCGGAGGTGGGACTGGAATCCACCATCGTGGCG
>SVTA01000131.1 GCA_015064005.1 Oscillospiraceae bacterium | reverse complement strand
CGAAAATGATGCACTTCAACCGAAAGCAAATCGGACCGTCGAGGACGCCGGTCCCTACAAATTGTAATCTTCCTTATGAGAAGGAGCGTAAAGCCTCCTTCTTCTTTATGTTGCGTCCCAGCGCCCGATCCATGGCCGCGTCAAACGCCCGCAGCACCTTACCGCTGTTGTCGGTGAATTTGATGCTGCTCATTTTCCCATCCTTTACCGAAAAGTAATAACGGGATTTTCCTCATTATCCCAAATAGCCCATTTGTAAAAGTCAGACCAATCATCAGAAACATCGGTTGCCCATTCTTTTTCAAAATCAGGCAATTTGTCTTTTGGGATAAGCCACCCCATCAGTTCAGCACCTTCAAGTGTATCGGTTTCAAAATCACGGCCATCAGCGGCATCCAAGAAGAACACGCAACCGATTTTGTTGGCGGCATTTTGCACAATGGCAAAAAATTTTTCAAATTTACTTGTTTCTTGCTTTCTTAACCCTTGCATTTGTGACGCCCCCTTCCAAAATAGTTATGAAATCATTGCTTTTCTTGGTCACAACAACATCTTTGCTATTGTTTTTTTCGTATCATTTAGCATTTTTACCCTCCGTCAAATTCTTATTTATCGTTCTGTTTTTATCGCCAGCTTCACCTTTGTATTACAAAGGCATAGGGCAAAGCCCATACCCCTATGTTTGCACGTATCCAAAGGTTCCCTCCGGGAGGGAGCTCCCGACGAAGTCGGGTGAGGGAGAGCGCGTTACCATGAAGTTAGTACAAATCTAAAGCCACGCAGGCTCCTTCCACCGCTAACGCGGTCCCCCTCCCTCTCGGAGGGAGGCTTTCTGTTAGCCTCATTATAACACAAATCGGCAGAGAAAACAATACCTCTGCCGAAAATTATGTGTAGCGGACCGTCGAGGACGCCGGTCCCTATTTCCGTTCAATAGACGTGTTCGATAACCTTCGGTTGTGCTCATATTTTGTAGGGACTGGCCTCCCGGACAGTCCGAAAATGATGCACTTCAACCGAAAGCAAATCGGACCGTCGAGGACGCCGGTCTCTACAAGAAGAAAGCAAACGTCATTATAAAAACCGCCTTGTCCTCCTTTTTCCGTTGGAAAACGACGCACCTTCGGCAAAATAGATACAAAAAAACAGCCTGTCACCGCTTATTTTTGCGTTTTTCCTCTTGATTTTTTGTTTTTTTATGCTATAATATAATTTGTAATAAAAACACGTTGAAAAAGGTTGCCCCCTTCCCCTCCGTCAGAGAGAGAGCTGCCCCGGCTGTAAGCGGCTTACGGAAGAAGGTGCGGCGTTTCCCTTTGGAGTGGATCCGGTGAAAGCCATAGGCAAAGTAGTCGGATACGGGCGATCCCGTTACAGATCAAATGAGTGTTGGCTTCGGCCTTCAATTCGGGTGGTACCGCGAGCGATCTTCGCCTCGTCCTGATGTATTCGGGACGGGGCTTTTTGTTTTCGGCCCCCAACATGTGGAAAGGAAAAGGACATGAAAGAAAAACTGCAACAGATCAAATCCGCGGCTCTTCTGGAGCTGCAATCGCCGGAATGCGATACCGAAGCACTGCGCGTTCGCTATCTTGGCAAAAAGGGTGAGCTGACCGCCGTACTGCGCGGTATGGGTGCGCTCACGCCCGAGGAACGCCCCATCGTTGGTCAGATGGCCAACGAGGTGCGTGCCGAGATTGAGGCCGCCCTCACCGCCAAGGTGGCTGAGCTGAAGGAAAAGGCGCTGGCCGATCAGCTCTGCCGCGAGAAGCTGGACGTCACTATGCCCGCCGCCCCCATTCGTATGGGACATCAGCATCCCCTCACCCGCGCTCAGCGTGAGATGGAGGAAATCTTCATCGGTATGGGCTTTGAGATTGCCGAAGGTCCCGAGGTAGAGTACGATTACTACAACTTCCAGGCCTTGAATATCCCCGAAAACCATCCCGCAAGAGATACGCAGGATACCTTCTATATCACCGACAACATTCTGCTGCGCTCCCAGACCTCGCCCGTACAGGTGCGTGTCATGGAGCAGAAGAAGCCCCCCATCCGCGTGATCTCCCCCGGTCGTGTGTACCGTTCCGACGCGCTGGATGCCACCCACTCTCCCCTGTTCCATCAGATGGAGGGACTGGTGGTGGATAAGGGCATCACCATGAGCGATCTGAAGGGCACGCTGGAGACCTTCGCCCGCAAGATGTTCGGTGAGGAGACCAAAATCCGCTTCCGTCCCCACCACTTCCCCTTCACCGAGCCCTCCGCCGAGGTGGACGTTTCCTGCTTCGTGTGCGGCGGCAAGGGCTGTCGCGTGTGCAAGGGCGAGGGCTGGATCGAGATCCTCGGCGCCGGTATGGTGCATCCCTTCGTGCTTTCGAACTGCGGCATTGACCCCGAGGTTTACAGCGGCTTTGCCTTCGGCATGGGTCTGGAGCGTGTCACCATGACCCGCTACGGCATTGACGACATTCGTCTGTTCTATGAAAACGACGAGCGCTTCCTCAAGCAGTTTTAAGAAAGGAGCTTGCTGAAATTATGAATCTTTCTATGAAATGGCTTTCCGACTTTGTGGATGTCAGCGACATCGGCATTAAGGAATACTGTGATAAAATGACCCTCACCGGCTCCAAGGTAGAGGGCTATGAGGAGCTGGGCGCCGAGATCGAAAACGTGGTGGTCGCCCGCATCAACAAGATCACCCCTCACCCCGACAGCGATCATCTGCAGATCTGCCAGATGGATGTGGGCAGCGGCAGTGAGGTGCAGATCGTCACCGGCGCGCAGAACGTATTTGAAGGTGCGATCGTACCCGCGGCTCTGCCCGTGGCAAAGCTCCCCGGCGGCGTGGTCATCAAGGACGGCAAGCTGCGCGGCGTGGAATCCCACGGCATGCTCTGCTCCATGGGTGAGCTGAACCTCACCACCCACGAGTGCCCCGGCAAGGAGGAGAACGGCATCCTCATTCTTGACGAGTGCTTTGCAGACAAGATCGGCACCGATATCCGCGAGGCTTTGATGCTGAACGATACCGCCGTGGAGTTTGAGATCACCTCCAACCGCCCCGACTGCCTCTCTATGATCGGTCTTGCCCGTGAGACCGCCGCCTCCTTCGGTCGCAAGCTCACCCTGCACACCCCAGAGGTCAAGGGCTGCGGCGACGGCGACAAGGTGGAGAACTACCTCTCCGTTGCCATCGAGGCACCCGACCTTTGCCATCGCTATGCTGCTAAGGTCGTCAAAAACGTACGCATCAAGCCCTCTCCCATGTGGCTTCGTATGCGCCTCCACGCCGCCGGTGTGCGTCCCATCAACAACATCGTGGACATCACCAACTACGTGATGCTGGAATATGGCCAGCCCATGCACGCCTTTGATTACAGCTGCCTTGACGGCTCTGCTATCCGCGTGCGCCGTGCCGCTGACGGTGAGCAATTCAAGTCCCTGGACGATATCGACCACACCCTTGACAACTCCATGCTGGTGATTGCAGACGAGAAAAAGGCCTGCGCGCTGGCCGGCGTCATGGGCGGTGCCAACAGCGAAATCAAAGAAAATACCGCAACCGTGGTCTTTGAGTCCGCTTGCTTTGACGGCGCCTCCGTGCGCGTTACCGCTA
>SVTA01000130.1 GCA_015064005.1 Oscillospiraceae bacterium | reverse complement strand
GACCCCTCGCTATGAGCCTCTTTATCGGGAGCTGTACGAGCGATGCGTGGCCTTGGACGAGGCCCTGACGCGGCAGGATGCCGACGCCGTAGCCACCGCGCTTTCCACCCCCTATACGCACGCACCGGCAAAGGGCGGTCTCCCCAAGCGCACGCCGGAATTTGCGGAGATCGCCAAGCTTGCCTCCGCCTTCCGGAAGGAGCTGCTTGAATTTTCCGAAAAATGCGGCGGCTTTACCGCTGCGGAGATCACGGAGGGCAGCCTTGAGGCCGCAAGCCTTTTGCGCCTGCTTTACCGTGTGCTTTCCGAATACGAAAGCACCTACACCGCTGCCAAGCGGGAGCGCGAGGTGGCAGAATTTGCAGACGTATCGAGAGCCGCTTATCGGCTGCTGGTGGAGCCGGATGGCAGCGCTACGCCGCTGGCCCGCTCCATTGGAGAATCCTATGCAGCCATTTACATTGACGAGTATCAGGACGTGGACGCTATGCAGGACGCCACCTTCAGAGCCATTGCCAAGCCCAGAGGTCGCTTTATGGTAGGCGATATCAAGCAAAGCATCTATCGCTTCCGCGGCGCGGATCCCACGGTATTTGCCGGCTATAAAAAGACGTTCCCGCAGCTGGCAGAGGCCACCCCCGACGACGACAGCGCCACCATCTTTATGTCCGACTGCTTCCGCTGCGACGAAAACGTGGTGCGCTTCTCCAACGCGGTTTCCGGCGCGCTGTTCACCCGCTGCAGGGATAGCATCGGCTATACCAGTGAGGACGACCTGAATTTTCAGAAGCCCAAGCCCTTTGAGGGCTATCTCTCCCCAAAATCCCGGCTGATGATCCTTCATTCCAAAAAGAAAAGCAATGACCCGGAGGAGGACGAGGAGGAAAATGCCGACGTGGAGGTGGGCGAAGCACACATGATCGTGGCTGAAATTGAGCGCTTGCTGCGCGAGGAGCGCAAGGCAGACGGCACCCCCATCACCCCCGGTGATATTGCCGTCCTTTCCCGCAGCGCCTCCTTTGCCAAAAACATCACCGATCTGCTCAGTGCGGCGGGCATCCCCTGTAACGATACCTCCAAAAGCTTGTTCTTTGAGAATCCGGACGTGCTTTGCATGTACAGTCTCCTTTCAGCCATTGACAACCCGCTCCGGGATATTTACCTTGCCTCTGTGCTGCGCTCCCCCTTCTTTGGCTTTACGCTCTCGGATCTGGTGAGCATCCGCAACGGTGCCGACCGTGCCCTCTCGCTTTACGAGGCAGTGGAAGCCATGGCCGCAGCGGAAAACGATCCGCTTTCCGCCCGGTGCGCTGCCTTCCTGCAAAGGCTTGCTCACTACAGAGAAAAAGCGACTGTGCTCCCGGTGGACAAGCTCCTGCGTTATCTTTACCGCGACACCGCAGTGCTGGCCTTTGCCACGGGTGATCAAGGGGAACAAAGCGGCAGGCGCAACGCCAACCTGCTCCAGCTTTATGAATACGCCCGCAGCTTTGAAAGCACGGGCTTCAAGGGGCTTTATCAGTTTGTTCGATACGTGGAGGATGTCATGAGCAGCGGCGCGGAGCTTCCCTCCCCCGACGGACCCGCCAATGCCGTTTCCCTGCTGACCATCCATCATTCCAAGGGTCTCGAATACCCTGTATGCTTTGTAGCCGGTGCGGGCAAGCGCTTCAACCAGCGCGATCTTACCCCGCCTCTGCTCTGTGACAACGACCTCGGCTGTGGCATTCGCCTGCCCAACGCCAGCGTTTTCTCCCGCGCCAACACCTTCTCCCGTATGGCCATTTCCCTTGCCATCAAGCAGAAGAATCTGGAGGAGGAGATGCGCGTGCTTTACGTGGCCATGACCCGCGCACGTGAGCGCCTGTACGTCACCGCCGTCACCAACACAGAAACGCTGGATGCCCGCATCTCGCTGATGACTTCACCCCACACCGACTTCTTCAAGGACAGCGGCAACACGTATCTGGATTGGATCCTGGCGGCGCTGGACGGCATAGACCACACTCCCTTTTTGGAGATCACCCGCATTGAAAAGCAGGATCTGATAGCCACCGAGGAGAAGGAGCAGGTGAAGGCTCCGGCACCGCCCGTAGACACCGACCGTGTCGCCTGCCTGCGCCGGACGCTGGAGGAACGGTTTGATTTCACCTACCCCTTCGCGCATCTGACAAAGCTTCCCGCCAAGCTTTCCGTTTCCCGCCTTTCGCCGGAGGTGCTGGACGTTTACGATCAGCAGGATGCAGCCACCCCGGCTGATCTCGATGCCCCGGACGTGGAACGGCTGCTGCACACCTTTGAAAAAGCCCCCCTCTTTGACCGGAGAGAGCAGCAGCTGTCGGCGGCAGAGCGCGGCACCGCTACCCACGAATTCCTGCAGTTCTGCGATCTTGAAAATGCCGCCCGCAACGGCGTACAGGCCGAGCTGGCGCGGCTGATCGACGCGCATTTTCTCCCGCCGGAGGCAAGCGGTGCCGTCCGGCCTGAGGAGCTGGAGCGCTTCTTTGAAAGCGACCTTTACCGCGAGATCGCAGCAGCACGGGAAACGCATCGGGAGCAGCGCTTTAACATTTTCCTGCCCGCTGCCGACTTCACCGATAAGGAGGAGCTGCGCCTGCTGCTTGGTGACGAAAAAATTCTGGTGCAGGGCGTCATCGACCTCTTCTTTATCAACGACAAGGGCGAGCTGGTGCTTTGCGACTACAAGACCGACCGCCTGACCGACGCGGAGCTGCGTGACGCCAACGCCGCCGCCAAAACGCTTTTTGCGCGGCACGGCACCCAGCTTTCCTATTACAAGGAAGCTCTGCTGCAGCTGTGCGGCAGGTACCCGGACAAAACACTGATCTATTCCCTGCCGCTCGGACAGGCACTGTCCGAGCCCGACAAAAATTAAAAAAAGGGCAGAAGCCGCGGCTTCTGCCCTTTTTGATTTGAAATGTGGGTTATTTCTTCCAGCTCTCTCCAACGGCGGCATCAATGGTGCTTCGCGTTATGATAAATCTGCCGTATTGGAGCGTTTTGCCGTCCTCACCGTCGTCACCGTATTCGTCGGCGGTATCAGCGGTGTTTTTCAGCTGGTTGATGGCCATTTGCGGACCTGCGGCCGTCACCGTGAGGGTAACGTTGTACTCGTCCTGCACGATGATGTACTCCCAGTCCGTGCCGTTCAGCCATTCTCTGTTTTCGTCGGCATATCGGCTGCTTCCGGCAAAGTTGCTCTTCACGCCGGAGATCGAGGCGGGCACGAACATCACCTTCGGATCGATCAACACGTACAGCTCACCCTCGGAGCCGCTACCGGCGTGGTGGGCCACCTGAGCCATATCGGACTTCAGATAACTGCCGTACATCGCGCGCAGCACGCGGCTGCCGCGATACTCCAGATCGCCCAGCCACAGCGCGTTTGTGCTGCTACCGGCAGTATTCACCCCACTGACTGTGGCGCCTACAGCGCCGCCGTTGTAAACAGTGGTGCGAACCACGGTGGAGGAGGTGTTGAAGCGCACCAGACCCCAAGGATAGGTGTCGCCGTGGGTATACAGAATCTCAAGCTCCACGTTGCGAAGATAGAACCTCTGGCCGGTCTGCACCTTGTAATAGGGCACGTCCTTTTTGCCCGTGGCATCGTTATAGAACCAGG
>SVTA01000017.1 GCA_015064005.1 Oscillospiraceae bacterium | reverse complement strand
GCAGCGAGGCTGAGTGCTACCCCAAGAGGTGGAGTACTCAGCCTCGCTGCTGATAACGCCAAGGGCAATCAGGTCGGCAGCGGTCAGCAGAGTAGCGCCGGAAAGGTCAACGCGACCGGTGGTAGCGTTGTAAACAGCACCCTTGATCACGTGACCGCCGTTGGAGGCCTGGTGCTGATCGTCGTAAACGGTGTAGTCATTGTGAACAGGGCAGGTCTCGCCGTTCTCCCAATCTACGTTACCGCAGGTGTAAACGGTGTAGCCCTGTACGCGGCAGGTAGACCGAACGGTCTCCTTCACAACGTAGTTCTCACCCAGAACGGGGATAACGATAGCTGCAAGGGAGTCGGTGTCGCCGCAAAGCGTACACTTATGGAACGCCTCGTTACCGGGAGTGGTACAGGTTGCCTCAACTCTCTCCTTCTCCACAACCACGTAGGGGCTCTCCTCGGTCCAATCGTGGCCAAGGTAGGTGGAGCCGGAAACCACGGACTTCTTGGCAGTCCAAGCAGCCAGCATGCCGGCAGCGGTGTCAAGATTATACTCGATAGCGCCGCAGGTGCAAGCCTGGATCACGAAAGAGGGGAACGCGCAGCTTGCGGGAACGGTGTAGGTGGAAGCGGTGTAAGTATGGGTTGCGGGGATCTCGGTGCCGGTTGCGCCGTAGAGACCGGCAACGGGGCAGGCGGGATCCGTGCAGTAGTAGTACTCGGTCATACCCTTGGTGCCAGTAGCGCAGTTGGGCTCAACTCTATCAACCTTGATACCGGTGGTGGGGCAATCCTTGTGGCGGCCGCCATCGTAGTCGCGGTGGCCGAGGGGATCGGTGTAGTTGGTCTTGAAGCCGCCTACACAGCAATCGCAGGTGTAAACGTCGTAGCCCTGCTCGGTGCAGTTAGGATCAACGGTCGAAACGTATACGGGATTCTCATGGTCGATCTCGATCACGAGGTGGGCGGGTACGTTACAAATCTCACAAGCGTGAACCAGAATGCCGGGAAGGTCCTTGGTAGGCATTCTCTGCACAACCCACAGAACCTGCTCGTAGCCGACGTAGCTCTCGCTGCTGTCGTCGGTGTAGTACACGGACTTGCCGTCGAAGCTGTAGTAGGAGTTGCCGTCGGAGCCAACAATAGCGTCGGTAGCAACGCTGGCGTCCTTCAGAATGAAGGTGTAAAGAACGGAAACACCAATAGCGGAGGTGGGGTACTTATGAGCGTAAGCAACCTCGTTTCTATGCTCGGGAGTGCCGCAAACGGAGCACTCGTAAAGATCATAGCCGTTGGACTTGGTAGCACAGTTGGAAGCAACAGTCTCCTTGAAAACGAAGTTGTGGCTTGCAGGCTGGGTTACCTTGTTCTCGTAACCACACACCTTACATACCTGCCACTGCCAGCCATCGGTGGTGCCGGCGGTGGAGCAGACGGGAGCCTGGTAGCCAGCCTCGCCGTTGGAAGCCTGCTCGGTAGCGGTCAGATTCTTGTAATCATGGTCGATCTTAGCCAGCTGCTTGGAGGCATCCAGAACCTCGCCGCAAATGGTGCAGACGCCGCCGATCTCGTAGCCGTAATCCTTGCAGGAGGGCTCCTCCTTCACGGTGTTGGGAGCATGCTCCAGCTTATCGAACACAGCATGTACAAGATCGCCGCAGGTGGAGCAGGTGAAGTTCACAAAGCCCTCTGCGGAGCAGGAAGGAGCCTTGTAGTCAACATCTGCCTTGTTGCCGGCAACGTGAACGTGGCCGGTTGCGGGAGTGGTGGTCTCCTTGATATCGCCGCAGCGAGAGCAGGTCTCGGTGATCGTGCCACCGTTCTCACAGTCGCTGGGGATCTCAACGGTCTCGTAGTTGTGACCGAGAGCAGGGGTGGTGGTGTTCTCGGGGCTTGCTGCGTTACAAACGGAGCAGAAATAGCCCACGGAACCATCCTCAGTACAGGTAGCCTCATGGGTGCCACCTACGCTGAAGTCGTGCTCACCGGTGGGAAGCTGAACATCAGTTACCCACTTCTTAGCACACTCAGAGCAGGTGTGCCAAGTGCCGCCCAGATCCACACAGGTGGGGGCGACGACGTTTGTGGTGACAGGGGCACCACAGTCGCAAGGCTGGTTGTCATCCATATCAGTGGTAGCAGCGAGCACTACCATCTGCAGGGACAGCGCGCAAACCGACAGCATCATCAGAACCGTCAGCAGCATAGCCAAGCTTCTTCTCATTGCGCTTTTCATTTTTTACCCTCCAAAAAATTTAAATTGTTGATATATTTTAAGAATGCGAGTGGGGGTACCACCCTCATTGATAAAGGGGAGTTGGCGGCCGCATTACCCGAAGGCTTTGCGACAAACACGCAGATTTTTTTGCACGCCGCTTTTCAGACGCCAAAAACGCCATAACAAAGCCGGTCAAATGCCGGATCTTTTTTATAGCATTTTCGTGAATACGACCAAAAAAACGGAAAAACCGCCTATTTGTAAGTAGGATACCATAATTTATTGAAATTGTCAAGATGTTTTTGATTTTTTTTTACGATTTTCAAAAGTTTTTTTGATTTTTAAAAAACGGGGTTTTTTCACACCGTTTTAGCGGGTCTTTCGTGCCTCTTTAAATAAAGGTAACTCTTTTTGACCGATTTTGCCCCCCGCTTTTTCGACCGGTTCCGATTTTATTCCGGTAAATATTCCAAATTGAACAAAAATTGCCAAATAGGGGTGATTTTGGTGCATTTTCATGTTTTTAGCAGGGCAAGCATATACTGTAAATTCAGATTTTTCAAATAATTCTCCCCTCAAGGCCAAGTTTATGCCGCTTTTTTCGGCAAGGTGCCGAAAATTTTTTGCATTTCTTGGCCGAGGGGAGCTCGTTTTTTGTCATTTTACAGCGTGATGAGGGCACAAACCGCCAGATGATCGGAATAATACAGGCCATTTTCACCCGGATCGGGCACCACGTAAGCGGACTCGCACTTGCCGTCCGTAAAGATGTAATCAATGTAACTGCGCCCCTCCCCGCCCTTGAAGCCGTGGAAGGTATTGCCCAGCCCCGCGGTGCAATCCACCGCGCCCCGACACCCCAGCGCCTCGGTCACCAGGCGGATCTCCGGCGCGTCGGGCGTAGCGTTCATATCTCCGGTGAAGACAAAGCGTTCCCGACCGGCAGAAATATGCTGCACATTCTGCATCATACCAAGGTACCGCGCGCCGGCGTCCTTGTGGTCCAAATGCGTATTATATATATTGAAGGGTTCCGTTTCGTCCGGCACCGCGAGGCGCACCACGGAGGTGATACGGGGGCAAGAGCTCTGATCGCCTGGAAAACGGGAGCCGGGCACGCCGGGCGTGGGCGACATCCAATAATGGTCCAGCGAGATCAGCGAAAACAGCTCGCTCTTAAAGGCGGTGGCCACCGACTCGCCCCGATAATTCTTGCCGCGCCCGCAGCCGATCACCGTATAACCGGCAAGGCTCTCCGCCGCCCACAGACGCATTTCGTCGGTGGCCTCCTGAAAGCCGATGATGTCAGGATCCTCCCGACGGATCACCTCAAGAATACGGGGCTTGCGCTCCCAAAAGGAATTGACGCCATCTGACGGTACTGCCGTGCGCAAATTAAATGTCATAATTTTCAACGTTCTGCTCATAAAAAGCTCCTTATATATAATATGAATGATCCCTCCCACCGCCGGGCTCTGCCGCGGTGAGGGGCTTTTTACGTTGCGAGATGCGAAAGGGCCAGCGGAATCCCCATCTCCTCCAGCCGAAGGCAGGCCTCCCGCACCCGATCGGGGCGGTAGTCCTCTACCCTGTGGCCGTCAAAGCCTACGCTGAGCGATACGCCGGACTCCCGCACGATGGCCTGCTGCTCGGCGTCCTGAAAAAAGCGCTTGACGTAGGCATGCTCCCGATACTGATGGATGCTGTCATAGCTGACGTTCAGCTCCCAAAAAAGCCCCGCCTCGGCCATGCGGCGAAAATAGCGATAGGGATCCTCGCCACGCTTTTCGAGAAATGAAAACAGATCGGTATGCGCAATGCCCACCGGGCAGCCGCAGCGCCCCGCGTAATCGAAGAGATCGCCCCCCGCCACGGAGATCTCCGGCTGATCCAGCTGCTCAATGAGGGCGTAATCAAAAAAGGAAATGTCGTTCTGAAGTGGAAAATCCGCCCGCCGCACGTCGGTGGCGGTGCGCAGCTCAATGCCTCGCAGCACGGTGATGCGATCGGCGTATTTTTCCCGAATCAGATTGATATGGTCAAAATACCGTCGCAGCGTGAGGCCGTAATCCGCAAAAAGCGCTTCGCCCTCGTATTTATAGACGCAGCGCCGCGCCTGTCCCACGCCGTGGGCGTGGTCGGTGATGCCGAACAGCGTGATGCCCCCGGCAATGGCCGCCTCCACGATTTCCTCCGGCCGATCCTTGCCGCAGAAGGAATAGTAGGTATGGGAATGCAGATCCTGTATCATGTCGTTGCCTCCTTTGCCGTCTCCCGTTCATTTCTTCATTATAACACACGAGGTGCGCATTTGCAAGAAAAAACGGAAAAGCCGCAAGAGAAAAATCTCTTGCGGCCGGGTTCAGTGAGACATTTCCTCGATGCGGTCCTCAGAGCGAAAGATCAACGAGATGCACCATACGCCCGCCAGCGCCACCACGGTATAGATGATGCGCGCCAGAAGCGTTGCGGCACC
Source organism: Oscillospiraceae bacterium (assembly GCA_015064005.1). Lineage (GTDB taxonomy): Bacteria > Bacillota > Clostridia > Oscillospirales > CAG-272 > Firm-07. The sequence goes on along the minus strand of SVTA01000017.1, from coordinate 23,800 downwards.
GCCGCAGAGCCACGCCACCGCGTCAAACTGAAAAAGCCCGATAGAGCCCCAGTTGAGCGCGCCGACCACTACAAGGATCAGCGCGATCCGATCAATGACTGTCATAGCCATATCCTCTCTTTCAAAGAGCCGTTTTCAAAGACCTGACCGTCGGTCATAGCCTCGGTAACTATTCTGCGCCGTTTTCCGTAACTTACTCACGGCAAAAATTGCTTTTTGCGGTGGATATTTCTTTACACCGCGGAAAAAATATGCTATACTATGGGCAGTAACGAAACGCAAAAAGGAGGATTCCTCTATGAAGGAACGGCTGCGGGCGGGAATTCCGGACTATATTCTTTCTCTCATAGACGTACTGGCAAACGCGCATCACCGCGGATATGCCGTCGGTGGGTGCGTGCGCGACCTCCTGCTGGGAAGGGTGCCGGACGATTTTGATATGACCGCAAGCGCCCACCCTGAAGCGCTGATAGAGATCTTTACCGGCGCCGGCTACAAGGTGATCCCCACGGGGCTCGCCCACGGCACGGTGACGGTGCTCGCTGAGGGACATCCGGTGGAGATCACCACTCACCGCACCGACGGCAGCTATACCGACAGCCGCCACCCGGACGCCGTTACCTTCACGGAAAGCGTGGAGGATGATCTTGCCCGACGGGACTTCACCGTCAACGCCATGGCCTATCATCCGGAGATTGGCCTCATTGACCCATTCGGCGGACAGCGTGATCTTGCCGACGGCATCATTCGCGCCGTGGGCGAGCCATGTCAACGCTTTGGCGAGGATGCGCTGCGGATCCTGCGATGCTTCCGCTTCGCCGCCAAGCTGGGCTTTGAAATCGAAGAACATACGCTGCAGGGCACCGCCGCACTCGCCGCACGTCTTCGGGATATTGCGGTGGAGCGGATCCTTGCCGAGCTTTGCAAGCTGCTGGAGGCGCCGGGCGCCGTCCGGGCGCTGCTTGCCATGGATCGCGCCGGCGTGCTACCATACGTCCTGCCCGACACCGTACCCGACAGAGCCTTGATCGAGGCTCTGGATGCACTCCCATCCGAGGCCGAGCTGCGTCTGGCCGCACTGCTTTCCCGCACGGGAACGGCTGCCGCCGAAGCACTTTGCCGCAGGCTGCACGCCTCCAACGCCTTTATCAAGCAAGTGGGCGGATATCTTGCGGCGCTTGCGGCGCCGCTGCCCACAGATGCCTATACCGCCAGACGCTTTCTCTGCCACCACTTCGGGCAGGAGGAGGGCGGCCTTGCGCTGCATCGGGCGTTGAACGGCAAGGACGTGGCCGAGGCGCTTGCCTTGGTGCGGCAGGTGCGGCGGGATCGCACCGCTGTAGAGCTGCGGCGCCTTGCCCTCAACGGCCGCGAGCTGCAGGAGCAGGTGGGCGTCCCCCCTGCCGAAACAGGAAAGCTATTGCTGTATCTGCAGGATCAGGTCTGGCGTGAGCCCGCCTGCAACCGCCGGGAAACACTGATTTCCCTTGCCCGACAATATCTGCAAAAGGAGAATAACCGTGTCTGATACCATCCGATTCGAGACCTTCACCTACCCCTCTGCCGACGGAAAAAGCACCGTGCACGCCTACCTCTGGGTGCCGGAGACGCCCCGTGGGATCGTTCAGCTCTCCCACGGCATGTGCGAATACGTCCAGCGTTATGATGCCTGGGCCAGACGCTTTGCCGAGGCGGGCTTTATCTTTGCCGGAAACGACCATCTCGGCCACGGCCACACCGCCCCCAATAAGGACGCCCTCGGATACACCGCCCCCCGTGGCGGCGCCGATCTTCTGGTGGAGGATCTCCACCGCATGACCGAGGCGCTGAAGACACGCTTCCCCGACCTTCCCGTGGTGCTGTACGGTCACAGCATGGGCTCCTTCGCGGCACGACTGTATCTTTCGCGTTACGGTGAGGAGCTGACCGCCGCTCTCATCAGCGGCACCGCAGGCCCCGAGGCTCCCGCAGGCATCGCCCGTACCCTCGCCCATGCCATTGGCAAGGCCAAGGGCTATCACCACCGCAGCAAGCTCCTCACCTCTCTTGCCTTCGGCAGTTATAATCGCCGCTTTGAAAAAGAGCAGGACGAGCATTCCTGGCTCACCCGTGACACCGCCGTGCGCAGCAGCTACAGAGAGGATCCCTTCTGCCGCTTCGTCTTTACCGTTGCAGGCTATGAAACCCTCTTTTCGCTGCTGGCAGCCGTTTCGGATAAGCGCCACGCCGCCGCGCTGCCAAAATCAATGCCGATCCTGCTGTTTGCAGGCGAGGAGGATCCCGTTGGCGCTTACGGTCGCGGCGTGCGGGAGGTACACCGCCGCATGGTGGAGGCCGGCTGCAACGCCACGCTGAAGCTCTATCCCGGTGCCCGACATGAAATGCACCACGAGCAGGAACGGGATACGGTTTTTGCCGATCTGCTGAATTTCTTGAACGGTATCCCCGCACTGCAGAAAGGAGCTGACACCCATGAGCCTTGACGCTGTAAAAAATACAAAGGGGCGCATTCTCGGCATTGATTTCGGAGAGGCCCGCACGGGTCTTGCCGTCTCCGACGCCTCCCGTCTGCTTGCATCCGGCATCGGAAACGTGCCCGGCGGCGGACTGGAAAAATCCGTGATTGCCATCCGCGAGGTGGTGGAGCGGGAGAAGGCCGTGGCCATCGTGCTGGGGCTGCCCGTCAACATGAACGGCACCGAGGGGCCCCGCGCCGAGCGCATCCGCCAATTTGCGGCGCTGCTGCAGGAGGCTATGCCCGAGGTGCCCGTAGCCCTGGTGGACGAGCGCATGACCACCATGGCCGCCTCCCGCTTTCTCAACGAGACCGGCACCCGCGGCAAAAAAAGAAAGGGCGTCATCGACACCCTCTCCGCCGAGATCATTCTGCAAAACGCCCTGGACCGTCTGCGGGGCTCCCTTCTATGAGCAAGACCTGCACCGAGGCGCGGGAGCTTGTGGTATCCGGCAGGCGCATCCCCTACCTCCTCACCCGCAAGGCCGTCAAAAATATCAATCTGCGGGTGCGGCCAGACGGCAGCATTGCCGTTTCCGCCGCCCCGGGGGTGCCTCTCTCCGCCATCGAGGATTTTATCCGCCGGGAGGCGGCGTTCATCCGGGCGGCGCAGGAGCGCCAGCAAAAGCGCCGGGAGGAGCTGCCCGCCCCGATCCCGGTGGCCGAAGGGGCTTTGCTGCCCGTTTACGGCACGGCGCGGCGCCTGCATTTTGAAAAGAGTAGCCGCTTCGGCTATCGGCTGGAGGCAGAGAGCCTCACGCTTCTGGTCGGCGAGCCCGAAAGCCCCGATATCCGTCGCGCGGCCCTTCGACGCTTTCTCGCGGAGGAGGCGGAGCGGGCGCTAACGGCGCGCACCGCAGCACTGCTCCCGCTGTTCCTCCCCTGCCCTGACAAAATGCCTCTGTTAAAATTTCGGGAAATGACCGCCAAATGGGGCATCTGTCGCCCCAAAAGCGGCACGATCACGCTGAACAAGGCATTGGTGCTGGTGCCGCCGCCCCTGGCCGACTACGTGATCTGCCACGAGCTTGCCCACTTCAAGCACCCAGACCACAGCCCTGCCTTCTGGGCGCACCTTGCCACCGTGCTGCCCGATTGCCGCGCCCGCAAAAAGGCGCTGCATACCTTCGGCATGCCGCCCATCGATCTGTAATATAAAAAATCGCCCCGGAAGGGGCGATTTTTTATGATCTCACAAGGGCAGCAGCTCCACCAAAAAGACCGCGAGGCACGCGGCACCGGCCACCACGGGCAGCTTACAGCCCCGCAGACCCAGCACCAGGGATACCGCAAGGGCAGCGAGCGCCGACCACATCACCGAGGTGGCGGTGAGAATGGCCGGGAAGGTCATCACCGACAGCGTCACGTAGGGTACGTAAAAAAGGAAGGAGCGCACGGTGCGGTTTTTGATCTCCCGTCGGATGAGCAAAAGCGGCAGCGCGCGGATGAGATAGGTCACCGCCGCCATCACCAGGATCGCTAAGTAAATGCTGTTGACCGTCATACCTCCACCTCCTCATGTTGCTCCTTCACGGGGAACAGCAGCGCCGCGCCAAAAGAGATGGTCACCGTCAGGGCAATGATGCGGAAGCCCTCTGTAAACCAGGTCAGCGCGAAATACCGGCACAAAAGGGTCAGCAGGCCGCTGGCCGCCATGGAGACCGCCACCAGCCCCGCAATGACGCGGCTTTTTCTGGCCGGAGGCAGGATGATGGCCAGGAACATGGCGTAGAGCGCCACACCCAGCGCCGCAGTAACCCGTGTGGGCAACACGTTGCCAAGAACGGTGCCAAGCAAGGTGCCCAGCGTCCAGCCCGGCACCGCCACGCTGATGGCGCCGTAGCTGTAATAGGGCGAAAGCTTGCCCTCCACGGCGGCGCTGATGCCGAAGATCTCGTCGGTCACGCCGTAGCCAATGAGCATCCGATGGAAAAATCCGGTGCTGGGTGAAAGCTTCTGCGACAACGCGCAGGACATCAGCAAATAGCGGATATTGATGACCAGCTGGGTAAAGGCCAGCTCCACGTAGGTGGTGCCGGCACCGATCAGGGCAATGCCCGCCGCCTCCCCCGCCGAGGTTACGTTGAGGAGCGAGAGCAGCGCCGCCTGCAGAGCCGAAAAGCCGGCGCCGTCCGCCTTAATGCCCAAGGCAAAGGCCACGGCGAAATAACCGACGGCAATGGGTATACCGTCCCGCACACCGTGGAAAAACCACGTTTTCCGATCCTTCATCGTCGCCCTCCTCCATCAAAAATCAAGATGTGTATCATTGTACGCCTTTTTGCCGCAAAAGTCAAGAGTTTTGGGTATAATAAAGAAAAAACGGAGGTGCTTATGCTATACCGGTGGGGAGACACAATGGTAGCCTATCTTTCCGTGGAGGAATTGGAGCAAAACGCCCCCGCATGGGGCTTTGCCCCCTCCACGGTACGACAATGCCGGGCAGACGTGCGACATTTTCGGGGAGGCATGGAGGTCTACGACACCTATAGCTTCGGCACTCTGAAGCGAACCGGCGGGGATGAAACAGGGGAGGATTGCATCGCATTATATATCAAGGAAGGGCTTTTCGTCATCGTGGATATCCGGGACAGTGACGGCAGTACCCGGGCGGGATTTGAAAGCGCCCTGCGGCGCTTTTCCCCTGCCCCCTCAGCGGAAAAGCTGATCTTTGCCTTTCTCGATACCATGGTGGAGGGGGACGGCAAGATGCTGGAGGAGCTGGAGTTCGCCCTCTCTGCACTGGAGGAGCAGGTGCTGCGCGGCGAGGCGGGCGAGGGCTTCACCGCGGCGCTGCTGCACCATAAAAAGCAGCTGCTTTTGCTCAACAGCTATTACGAGCAGCTGGTGGAGATCGGCAGCACGCTGGGAGAGAACGAAAACAGCCTGTTCAAGGAGGAGGAGCTGCGCTATTTCAAGATCTTCACCGACAGAGCCGAGCGACTTGCCCGCAACGTCCGCGCTCTGCGGGAGCAGCTATCCCAGCTGCGGGAGGTCTATCAATCCCTGCTGGATATGCGCCTGAACCGCACCATGAAGCGCTTCACCGTGCTTTCGGCCGTCTTTTTGCCCCTCAACCTCATCACCGGCTGGTACGGCATGAACTTCAAGGGCATGCCGGAGCTCTCCTGGCGCTACGGCTATCCCTTCGTAGTGCTGCTTTCGGTTTTGGTGGGGGTGCTGTTCGTGCGCTTTCTGCATCGCAGACACTGGATGTAGAAAAAACGCAAAAATTTTGAATTTTTAATCTTTCATCTTGCAAAAAGCGCAGGAATATGCTATAATAAAACATCTATTTTGCAAGTGAGAGGTGTAAATGATGCAATATTTTGAACAAAACAACAACATCTCCGACGCTGAACGCGAGGATTTGCTCCGCCATCTGGTAGAGGAATCCGCCGCTGAATATCAGATCCCCGGCACCGCCTTTGATAACCCCACCGTCAAGCGCGGCCTGCGCGAGCACGACGGCTCCGGCGTAGTGGCCGGTGTTTCCCGCATCTGTAACGCCCACGGCTACGTCATCAACGAGGGCGAGCGCGCCCCCGTGGAGGGCGAGCTTTACTACCGCGGCTATCGGATGTCCACCCTTTGCGAAAACTTCGTCAAGGAAAATCGCTTCGGCTTTCCCGAATGCTGCTATCTGCTTTTCTTCGGTCATCTGCCCACCAAGGAGCAGCTGGAAAGCTTTTCCCGTCTGATGAGCAGCTACGAGCGTCTGCCCGCCCGCTTTGACGAGGATATTCTGATGAAGGCCCCCTCCCCCTCTATCATGAACAAAATGGCCACCGGCGTGCTTTCTCTTTACGCCTATGACGAGCGCCCCGACGATCTTTCTCTTGAAAACCTCCTGCGTCAGAGCATGCAGCTGATCGCCCAGGTGCCTGTGATCGCCGCTCACGCCTATGCCGTCAACAAGCATTATTTCGAAGGACGCAGCCTGAATCTGCACAATCCCCGCCCCGAGCTGACCACCGCGGAAAACTTCCTGCGCATGATGCGCTCGGATAAATCCTACACCGACGAGGAGGCCAAGCTCCTTGACCTTTGCCTGGTGGTGCACGCAGAGCACAGTGGCGGTAACAACTCCACCTTTGCCTGCCGCGTGCTGTCCTCCTCCGGTACCGATACTTACTCCGCCATTGGTGCGGCCATCGGCTCTCTCAAGGGTCCCCGCCACGGCGGTGCCAACATCAAGGTGCAGGAGATGTTTGACTGCATCAAGGCCGGCGTCAAGGATACCAAGGACGACGACGAGGTCACCGATTTCCTCCTGAAGATCATGGAGGGCAAGGCCGGCGACGGCTCGGGTCTTGTGTACGGTATGGGTCACGCCATTTACACCAAGTCCGACCCCCGTGCCGTGATGCTGAAGCGCTACGCCCGCGACCTTGCGGAAAAGAAGGGCTACGGCGACGACTTCGCGCTGCTGGAGTCTATCGAGCGCCTCACGCCCCAGATCTTTGCCAAGCACAAGGGTGTCAGCAAAGCTATGTGCGCCAACGTGGACCTGTATTCCGGCCTGATTTACCGGATGCTGAACATTCCTGAATCCATGTATACCCCTCTTTTCGCCATCGCCCGCGTTTCGGGCTGGTGCGCACACCGCATCGAGGAATACCTCACCGCCAAGCGCATCATCCGTCCCGCCTACAAGTGCCTCACCGCTCCCCGCGAGTACGTGCCGATGAACGAGAGATAAAAAGAAAAAGCACAGGGCTGAACAGCCCTGTGCTTTTTCTTGAAACTTTTCTTTTTGCTGTATATTCCGGCCAAAACGGGCAAAAATAGGTACAGCACAAAGAAAAGGAGTGTCAAAGCAATGCAAGAAAACAATTTTTTCAAGAGATTGAAGGACGATAAGGGCGTGCGAGCCATCACCGTCACCGTTGTAGCCATGTTTCTGGTGCTGACCGCCATCATCGTCACCACCGTGGTTGCCAACAGGGCCACCGTGGAAAACCCCGATGATCTTCCCGCCGGCGTGGAGGATCCCGACGACGAGGGCAACACCCCCGGAGGCGAGCAGCCCGGCGAGGAGCAGCAGCCCCCTGCCGATACCCTTCCCAGTCAGTTCCTGCTGCCCGTTTCCGGCGTGCTGCTTTCTGAGCACGATGCCACGGTGCAGGTCTTCTCCCCCACCATGAAGGATTACCGCATCCACCTTGGCATTGACATTGCCACCGTGGCCGGCGCCAGCGTTTCCGCTATGGCAGACGGTGTGGTTTCTCAGGTCTGGGAAGACGTGCGGATGGGTCATTGCGTGGCGGTGAAGCACGGCGGCGACGCCTACACCATCTACAAGAACCTCACCGGCGAGAATGCCCCCACCGTGGGCGCCACTGTCAAGGCCGGTGATGTGATCGGCACGGTGGGCGAGAGCGCTATGGTGGAGATTGCGGAGGAGCCCCATCTCCATGTGGAAATGACCGTGGGCGGTCTGCAGGTGGATCCCACCGATTACCTCAGCGAGGACGCCATGGCCACCCTCAGAGAGGACACCAACTACGAGGACGTTTCCTGAAAAAAAGCACGCGCGACAGCTGTCGCGCGTGTTCTTTTTACGGAATAAACTGAAAGACGGCGGCATAGAGCGGATCGTTATCATCCCCTACGATCACACTGTGCCACTCGGCGGTGGTGCCGTAAAAGGTGATGCCGCGCAGCGCCGTGCATTCCGCAAATGCGCCGGCGTGGATGCGGCGCAGATTCTGATGAAGCTTCAGCTCCGCGGCGGAAAGGCCGGCGGGGCAATAGATCAGCGCGTTGCCGGTTTTGCTGTAAAGCACGCCGTCCTGCTCTGTGTACCATTCGTTGCCCGACGCCACCCTAAGATACGTCAGACGCGGGCATCCCGCAAAGGATGCGGCAGTCAGCGTTTTCACCGTGGTGGGGATCTCAATGGCGCCCACGATGCTGTCCTTCAGCGCAAAGGGCAGGATCTCCGTGACCGTATCGCCCGAGGGGCTTTTGGGCGGGATCAGCAGGCACGAGGAGGTGCAGCTGCCCATCCCCGCCAGTGCGCAGGTGCCGTCGCCGTTACTGCGAAACTGCAGCCCCTCACTGTACGTGGGCGTTACCGTCACGCTGCCGCCCACAGGGGGCGCGGGCGTTTCCACTTCGGGTGGCGTTGCGGTGCCGCCGTCGGGCGCCTCGTTTTTGTTGCCGTCCTCCATGGCATACACGCGGCTCTCCTCGGCCAGCAGCACACAGCCCGCCACCAGTACACACAAAAGAACCACACATCCGATCAATTTGACAATTTTCATTTCAACCTCCTCCTTTCTGGGGGTAACACCGATATTACCACAACCGACAGATGCGGTCAAGCCCCAATCGGTCGCAGAAAACGACGGCGCCCGCGTGAAAAAGCACCCCTTTGGGATAACGCCGTCAAATGCCGTCAAGGGGGCGTACCCCTTGGCAAATATTGCGATAAAAACCCGTTGCACGCTTGACACCGCCCTGAAGTTATGTTATCATAATAGGCGAAATTTCTCCCCAAGGAGCAAGGCAATGAAGATTCTGTTCGTTGGCAACAGCCACACCTATTTTCACGATATGCCCGCCACCGTGCTGCAGCTGCTGGAGGCCACGGGCGTGAAATCTCATGTCACCATGGTCACCTCCGGCGGCAAAAATCTGGTCTATCAGGTCAAGCGTCACGACGTAGCCTTCAACATCGCGCACGGAAAATACGACTGGATAGTGCTGCAGGATCAGGCCGTGGGCTTCAGCCCCGCCTCCTTCGCCGAGGGCGCCGCACAGCTGAAGGCAATGGCCGACAAGGCCAGCGTGCCGGTTTGCTTCTATATGCCCTGGGCGCACCGGGATCACCGGGCGGAGCAGCCCCGGATGACCGATGCCTACGAGCGCTTTTGCCGGGCAAACAGTTGCCCGTTGGCGCCTGCCGGCGAGGTGTTTTCCAGATTGCTGCTGACTGAGTCACCGGACGCTCTCTACCACACCGACGGAAACCACGCCTCCCCCTTGGGGAGTTATGCCGCTGCCGTAACGGTATTTTACGCTATCACCGGCCGACGCCGTATTCTCAACCCTGAAAGTATTGCGGATCCCGGCATTGCCGCAGGGTTCCCCGCCGCCCTCTGCGCCAAGATCCACGCAGAGGCCTGCCGCACCACCCGGATCTTTAACGGCTGATGGCGCCCCTCACGATCGGCGCCGCGACGCTGAAGAACGCGCTGCTGCTGGCGCCTATGGCCGGTGTTTCGGACGTCTCCTTGCGTACCCTTTGCCGTCGCATGGGCGCGGATATGACCGTCAGCGAGATGGTTTCCGCAAAGGCGCTGTGCTATGAGCAAAGCAGCCGACAGAACGCCCCTTTGCACACAGCTCCTCTTGCCAACGTGTCGGAAAGTGACGCGCCCATGGCGGTGCAGCTCTTTGGCAACGATCCCGCCTTCATGCGGGAGGCCGCCATACTGATCGCCACCGGTGGCTATCGCGGTGCTACAGGTCCCCGCCCCGTAGCTATTGATATCAATATGGGATGCCCCGTACACAAGGTGGTATCCAACGGCGAGGGCAGTGCTTTAATGAAGAATCCCCTTCGTGCTGCCGCCATCGTCAGTGCCATCAAGGGTGCGGTGGATCTGCCTGTAACGGTGAAGATCCGCGCCGGATGGGACGATGCCCATCGCAACGCGGTGGAATTTGCAAAGCGAATGGAGGCGGCGGGAGCCGACCTCATCTGTGTACACGGCCGCACTCGCCAGCAAATGTATGCTCCCGGTAGCGATAACGGCATCATTGCCGACGTGAAGGCTGCGGTCTCAGTGCCCGTGATCGGCAACGGCGATCTGTTCACAGCAGACGCCGTACTGCATATGCTAAAGGTGACGGGGTGCGACGGGGTGATGATCGCCCGGGGCGCCCTTGGCAATCCCTTTCTGTTTGCAGAGGCAGCCGCTCTGCTGGAGGGCCGTCCCTACACGCCGCCTACGGCGGCAGAGCGCCTTGCCATGGCACTGGAGCACGCAGCGGATATCATCGCCCGCAAGGGTGAGCGCATCGGCGCTGCCGAGGCGCGCAAGCATATGGCCTGGTACTGTAAGGGTCTGCGCGGTGCCGCTACCGCACGCGGTGCGCTGATGCGCGCTGCAAGCCTTGCGGAAATCAAAACCATTTTCGACCGACTCCTTGTGGAGGAAACGCTATGATCGCTATTCTGACAAGTGACCCCCTGCTACAGCGCATGCTGCAATTAGAGGTAGAACGGGGTGGTTTTTCCCTGTCAACACCGGAAAAAGCAACGCTGCTGTTATGTGACGCCACCACCATTCCCCGCATACCCCGCCGTGCTGCCGTGATCTGCTTTGAACGGGAAGGGTCGGCGTCCGGCGCTCATCATACCCTTCCCCTGCCCTACGATACGGCGGCGCTGCAGGCGCTGCTGCAACGGTACGAAAGCCCAAAGGCGCTGGTGCCGCTTTCCGGCGGCGTGCTGCTTTGCGGTCGCTTCATTTCTCTCAGTCCCACCGAGGAACGCTTGCTGCACCTGCTTTTGGAGGGCGGAGGAAAAGCGGTACCGGAGGAGGTGCTTCGCACAGCCCTCTCCTCCGAGGGGGATGGCAGTAACCTTCTGCAGGCGTTGATCTATCGCCTGCGCCGCAAGCTTTCGCCTGACGGTGTTTCCCGCGTCCGCGCCCTGCGCGGCCGCGGCTACATGCTGGTCGCCGAGGGCTGCTGAATGGAAGCCAAACGATCTCCCAATGCCCCCATTGCCGTGCTGGACTCCGGCGTTGGGGGCATTGGCGTCCTTCGAGAGGTAAAACGGCAGCTGCCACACGAGCATCTGCTCTATTTCGGTGATTCCGCCAACGCTCCCTACGGGGAGCGCTCGCGGCGGGAGCTGATCACGCTGATCGACGCCCACGCAAAACGTCTGCTCTCCAAGTGCAAGGCGCTGGTGCTGGCCTGCAACACCGCCACAGCGGTGGCTGCGGACCGTCTGCGCGCACGGTACCCCACCACCCCCATCATCGGCATGGAGCCGGCGCTAAAGCCCGCTCTTGCCGTGACACCGCACCCGCGGGTGCTGGTGCTGGCCACAGAAACCACGCTGCGGGAGGAGAAATTCCGTGCGCTTTCCGTCCGTTTTTCCACCGCCACCGTCCTGCCTGTGCCCGCCCCCGGGCTTGTACGACTGGTGGAAGCGGGGCTTGCCGACTCTGCCGAGAGCGAGACCTATCTGCGGCAGCTCCTCGCGCCGTTTGCAGATCCCGCCCCTGACGCAGCGGTGCTGGGCTGCACCCACTTTCCCTTTGCCAAGGGGGCCATCCGGCGGGTGCTGGGTGACGCCATTCCTCTTTTTGACGGCGCTGCCGGTACGGCCGGAGAGCTCGCGCGGCGTCTTTCCGCTGCCGGGCTGCTCCGGCCGGTCGCCTCCCCCGGCACCGTAACCCTCACCTCCTCCGATCAAGCGGCGCTACCGCTGTACCGCAGGCTGTGGACGCAGCCCCGCAACACAACATAGCAAGAGCTATCGCGCTCCACCGCTTTTGTGGCAGTTGTCCAAAAGCGGTGGGGCATTTTTGTGCGTTCCGGAGAGATTTGGCATCTTCAGCATTTTTTGCATCAAATCTATTGACAGCGGCGTGTGTTTTCCTTTATAATTGTATCATGATACAACTTTGAGAGGTGAACATCTATGGCCCGCCTTTGCCGGGGAAAGAATTTTGAAAAAAACAAATCGAGGGTACTGCACGTAGTGGCCAAAATGTTCCTCGCGCAGGGCTATCACAAAACCACCCTGCGGGAAATCGCCACCGAATCCGGCATTGCCTACAGCTCCCTCATCAATATCTTCGGCAGCAAGGAGGGGATGCTATCCGAGCTGGTGGCCTACGTGCTTGAGGGGCAGTTTACCGCCACGGAGGCCCTTCTGCAGGGCGTGACTGAGGATAAGATCCTCTTTTATGCCGCTGAAACGGTGCTACAGCTGCATATGGCCGAGAGTCACGAGCATATCCGGGAGATGTACAACGTTTCCTACTCCCTGCCCGAGACCTCCCGCGTCATTTACAGCACCATCACGGGCAAGCTGCAGCAGATCTTCGGCGAGCATCTGCCCCGGCTGGACGCCAAGGATTTCTACTGCCTGGAGCTGGCCTCCGGCGGCATCATGCGTTCCTTTATGACGGTGCCAACCGACGTCTTTTTCACCATGGAAATGAAGGTATGTGCCTTCCTGCAGGCAACGCTGCGGGTCTTTCTCGTGCCGGAGGAAAAAATCGCCGAGGCCATTGCGTTCGTTTCAGGGTTTGATTTTGAAAAGATCGCCGAGGAGGTCATTGCCAATATGCTGTCCTACCTCGAATCCAGAACCTGATTTAAGGAGGCTCTATTATGAAATGTAAAAGATTCTTTGCGGCGCTGCTTGCTCTGCTTCTGCTTTGCGGCACACTGGCCGCTTGTCAGAAGCCACAGCCCGCCCCCGGCACCCCTCCGGACGACCCCGACAAATACGGCGATCCGAGCAATCCCGGCGGCGATAAGGTCATCACCACGCTGCCCGAGGGCATGAGCGGCTCGGAGGCTGCCCGGCTGATCCTGGCGAGCGAGCGCCTGAACGCCCAGCTGCTGAAGGATAGCGACAACATCTTTGTCGCCGGCGGGGCGGCACTGGAAAGCCTGGCTGCCAAGGCAAAGGAAAACCTTGCCAAAAATACCTACGCCGGCAGCGCCGAGCTGATGGCGCTCTCCACTCTGATGCCTCTCTCTACCAAGGCGGATGCAGGCGACGGCAGCTACGTGGAGATCGACGGCAACGTCTACCGCTGGAAGGGCTTTCAGGAATCCTCCAACTCCTACAGTTATTTTGAAAATCTCACCACCAACGTGGTCACCTCCGCCGAGCGGGGGGCAGATCTGATCGACAGCGTGAAAAAGCACGTGCGCGTGGTAGACCGTTGGGTCAAAACGGATCTCGGCGAGCTGTATCTCCACGTGGAGGAGAATGAGGAGCTGCTCTTTTCCCGCTTCCAGGGTCAGATCGACGCCTGCCGTCGCTACAAAAACGAAAAGGGCGCCAACGTCTATGAGATCTACTACCAAAACGAGATCGGCGCCTCCCGCATGATCTATATTCCCGGCGAAAAGTGTGAGTACAGCTTCCAGCCCCACGACGGCGGCAACCACGATTTCCTTGCCGAGAACACCAAGGGCTTCTGGGAGGTGGTAGACGTAGGCAAGGCGGAAACGCATTATAACGTTTCCTGCATGGTCCTCAAGAACGATATCTGCTATGACGCCTTCTACAATCCCGCTCCCGACGCGCAGTACGTCAATATGATCAAGGTCATCAGTGCCGACAAAAAGACCGATCTTTTGTGGTACGATCCTACCCCCGGCATGGTAGCCAGCGCCGTCACGCTGCATCTGCAGGGCTTTGAGGGTGTTGCGTATACGGAATTTACCGACACCACGGGCAACGGCATTTACACGGACCACCATGAGAACATTTCTCTATATGGCGTACGCGAGGACGGAACGGTGCTCGTCACCGCCAACGGCACTCGCCTCAAGGGTGGTGATATCCTCCTTGACGGCAAGGTTGAGGTTCGGTCCGTGATCACGCATCAATTCTGGCTCACGGACGAGAATTACCGCCCCATCGGCGGCTACGCTCCCTCCGTGGATCTATTGATCCACGCCGATGGGAAGGACGAGGTCTTCGCGCTGGTGCAGGAATTCCTCGATATCGCAGGTCTGCGCTGCGCCAGAGATTTTGATTACGTGCTTTCCGGCATCGATCAGGCATTGCTTGAGCTGTCCCAGTTCACCCAGTACCATCAATGGAACGAAAGCCCCATCCGCGACCACGACACCCTTGCAAAGGGCTTTGCCAACCGTCAGGCGAAATACGACGCCTGGGCCGCCGAATACGACGCCATTAAGGACGGCGAGGTGTTGGATATGACCGGCGGAGAGGATATGACGCTGTATATGAGCTTCTCCCCCGTTACGACGGGCACCGGTGCCGCCGTATCCGTCAACGAGCTTGTCGTTTCGATCAGTGATCTTGCGCTGACGGCCACCGACACCATGCTTTTTGTGGATGACGAGCCCTACGTGCTTTCCTTTGCGCTGCTGGGGCTGGAGGGCACCGACGGCACACTGACGCTGCTGGAGTCTGCCGGCGAGATGACCGCGACCCCCTATGTCGACGCTGACACCTTCACCGTAAAGGGCGGCGCCACGCTGCAGCTGCCGACGCTGGCCTTCGGCTCCTATACGCTGGTGGCCTATATCTCCACCGCGGACGGCATTCGCTCCAGTGCGTATATCCCCGTGCCCGTCACGGAGCTTGTCCCCTACGAGAATGCTTCCGGAAACGTTTCCGTCAGCACCGCAAAGGCTGCCGACGGCACGCTGCTGCTGACCCTCACCGAGGTGCTGGACGTTGAGATCTCCGCGCACCTGCCCGAGCAGGGCTTCCATTCCTACGCCACGATGTACGATCTGCTGGCAGAGGCTGCGTATCTCTACGGCTTTGCCGAAGAGGATGCGTTGGTAGAGCTGCTGGGTGAGGACGGCACCTGGGCCGCGCTCCTCGGCACCGAGGAAAAACTGGGAAGCGGCACCTACCGGCTCCGCTACAGCGTGAAAAACGGCGAGGCCGTAAAGAACGGTACCGTATTTACCGTCTATACCGCGCCCGTCATGGAGCCGACTCCGGAGGAAACGCCCGACGTAACCCCCGAGGAAAACCCCGAGCAGCCTGCCGATCCGACCATTCCCGAGAACCCGGAAGGCGGCAGCGGCTGATCACCGACAAGAGAAAGCCCCCGGCCAATGGCCGGGGGCGATTCTTTTATCATCAATAATTTTCTGCGCGAACCTCGAAGTAGCTCTGCGGATGTACGCAAACGGGGCAGACCTCAGGGGCCTTCTTGCCCACCACAAGGTGACCGCAGTTGCGGCACTCCCACATGGTCTCCTCGCTCTTGGCAAACACAGCCTGCATCTCCACGTTGTGCAGCAGGGCAAGATACCGCTCCTCGTGCGCCTTCTCGATCTTGGCTACGGCGCGGAACTTGGCAGCGATCTCGGTGAAGCCCTCCTCCTCTGCCTCCTTGGCAAAGGTGGCGTACATATCGGTCCACTCGTAATTCTCGCCTGCGGCGGCAGCAGCCAGATTCTCGGCAGTGTTTCCAAGCTCACCAAGGAGCTTGAACCACATCTTGGCATGCTCCTTCTCGTTGTCGGCGGTCTTTTGGAACAGGGCGCTGATCTGCTCATAGCCCTCTTTCTTCGCTACGCTGGCAAAATAGGTGTACTTGTTGCGTGCCTGGCTCTCGCCGGCAAAGGCAGCTTGCAGATTTTTTTCGGTTTTGGTTCCCTTCAATTCCATGAAAGTAATCTCCTTTTATTTTTATATTGTTTTTATATTATTGTTCATTGCATTCGGGGCAAACGGTGTGTAGGATCAGATCGTAATGCAAAATGGGCAGCTTGGTGTACTGACGCAGCACGGTGCCGAAATCCTCTATGTCCGCATCCATCAGCCTGCCACATACGGAGCAAACGGCGTGCTCGTGGGGGGTAACGGTCTTATCGTAGAAATCCGCGCCCTCCATGGTCGGAATATGGCGGATCAGCCCGGCCTCACAGAGTGCGTGCAGATTGTTATATACGGTGGCCAGCACGATACCGGGGTATTTTTCCTTGACCCGGCGGTAGATCTCCTCCGCCTGCAAATGCCCCTCGGAATCCCGCAGGACCTGCAAGACAGCAGCTCGCTTTTGAATCATGGTTACCTCCTTTTAGAATTGTTCTAAATACAGTATAACCGATTTGCTCCCGCTTGTCAAGAGGTTTTTGAATTTTTTAGAAGAATTTTAATATTTAACAGCTTTGCTTTATTTTCCCACGCAAAAATGGGAGAAAATATCCGCCACGATGTCCTCATCCACAGCTCTGCCGTCCACCTCACCAAGAGCGGACATGGCCAGCTCCGCCTCAATGCAGGCAGCATCCAAGGGAATCTCTGCCCGCAGCGCCTCCACGGCACGGTGCAGCGACACGGCGGCGCGGTCAAGGGCGGCATACTGCCGGGCGTTGGCCACCACGGCGTCGTGCCGGAGATCCAGCCCCTCGGAAAGGAACATTCCCTCTGCCATTGAAATCAGCGGGGCGATCTCGCCCTTGGCGGCGGAAAGCCGCACCACGTGGGAAAACCCCTCCAGAGCCTTCTCCGGGAAGGCACAAGAAGCATCCTGCTTGTTCAGCACCACTACGACGCGTCTTTCCAGCGGCAGCAGTCGGGAAAGTAACGCCTCGGTATCCGCATCCGGCGCACGGCTGCCGTCCAGCACGGCAAAGATCAGCTCTGCGCCATCCAGCGCCGCCTCCGCGCGGCTGATGCCGATCTGCTCCACCGCATCGGTGGCGTCCCGCAGCCCTGCTGTATCCGACAGCCGCAGTGTCAGCCGCCCCAGCGCAACGGTTTCGGTCAGTACATCTCTGGTGGTGCCGGCAATATCAGTGACGATGGCGGCCTCTCTGCCCACCAGCGCATTATATAAGGTGGATTTGCCCGCATTGACGGGGCCGCAGATCACGGTGTCAATACCCTCGGCCACGGCGCGGCCGCTTTGCCACGTATCCGCCAGCGCGCGCACCTGCACAGCGCAGCCTGCCAGCGCCGCCATCAGCTCCTCCCGGCTCATGGTATTCAGATCCTCGTCGGGAAAATCGATTTTTGCGTATGCATCCGCCAAAATGCCGGACAGCTGCTGATAACACCTGCGCGTAGCCTCGGAGAGTCGCCCCTCCATACCGCCGCGGGCAAGGGCAAGGCGCCCGGCGGTATCTGCTTCCAGCAGCGCACCCAACGCCTCCGCTCCTGCAAGATCCATTTTGCCGTGAAGCATGGCACGGGCGGTAAACTCCCCCGCCTCAGCAGGGCGGGCGCCTGCGGCAAGCACCGTGGCAAGCACCGTTTCGGTCAGCAAAAGGCCGCCGTGGCAGGCGATCTCCGCCACGTCCTCCCCTGTGAAGGAGTGGGGCGCGGCAAAAAAGGTGACCAGCCCCTCGTCCAGCACCTCCCCGTCACTACGGCAGATCTTGCCCAGCGTAGCATGGCGGGGGCGCTCCACGGGGCTTTTGCCCATGGGAATGAAAATGTTCCTCAAAATATCCGCCACGCCCGCGCCCGAAACGCGGATCACGGCGATCCCGCCCTTCCCTCTCGGCGTGGAAATGGCGGCAATGGTATCGGTAATGTTCATGAGAGCTCCTTTCGGGCGGTGATCGTACTGTAAAAAGTGTACCACATCCCCGTAAATTTGTCAATTCAAATTTTGATTTATCGCCCTGTTTGCACAAGCCCTTTCGGGAAGTTTTGATCAAACTTTTTCAAAAGTTTGCGGGTGTGGGCAGCGCCCACAAAAAACGCCGTTTCTTTTTGATAACTTTTTCTTTGCGGCTCACACCTGCAAAGAAAAAGTGGCTAAGGACTCTGAAAGGCCCTGTGGCTACAGCCATTTGGCATTTGCGAATTCCATGCCCGCTTTTCTCTTTGACACCCGAGGCACAAAGAGAAAAGCTACCAAAAGAGAAATGCCCTGTATGGGGCTCTGCCCCATGCCCCGCAAGTTTTTGAAAAAACTTGACTAAAACTTTCCCAAAAAGTTCGTGCGAACATCCCGATAAACCCCATTTATCCTTTCAACACACGCGAAAAGAAGGAGCCGCGGCACGAATGTGCCGCGGCTCCCGTTTGTCTTTTTTTATCAGAATTCGCTGTACTCGTCGCGGCTCTGCTTTGCAGCCTCGGCCTTGGTCTCGGTATCAAGATACATCACGACCTTGCGGTTGTTCTCGCTACCGATGGAGTTGGTGGAAACGCCCTCGATGTGCTGCACCTCGGAGTGGATGATGCGACGCTCGTAGGGGTTCATGGGCTCCAGCATTACGCTCTTCTTGTAGCGCAGAACCTGTGCGGCCTTCTTGCGGGCCAGCTCGCGAAGGGTCTCCTCGCGCTTGGCGCGGTAGTTCTCCACGTCAACAGTCACGCGGCAGTACTCGCGCTTCTCGCCGGCCACCTTCTTGTTGGCGGCAAGGTTTGCAAGGTATTGAAGAGAATCCAGCGTATCGCCGTGATGGCCGATCAGCACGCCGGCGCTCTCACCGTCCACGCGGATCAGCTTGTTGTCGTCCTCGCCGTCCTCCATGGTCACGGTAGCATCCAGCTCCATCTCACGCACCAGCGTTTTGATGAAATCAAGGGCAATGTCGGCACCCTTCTTCTGGTAGACAGCGATGATCTTGGCAGGCACGGCACCAATGCCGAGGAAGCCCTTCTTCGGCTCCTCCAGCACGGTATATGTAATGGCCTCGGCAGAGGGAGCGCCCAGCTCCTCCACTGCCTTCAGTACGGCCTCCTCAACGGTTTTACCCAATACGGTAATTTCGGTTTTCATCTGTTATCCTCACTTATTCTCGTCGTTTTTGCGGTCTTCCTTCAGGTTGGGCACTTCCGGCTTCTTTGCCTCCTCGGCAGCAGCGGCGGCCTCCTCAGCGGCCTTTCTTTCGGCAGCCTCTCTTCTGAGCTTTTCAAAATCCACCTGACCGGGAGGGGGCAGAGGCTCGTCCTCGTCGTCAATGTGGTGCAGAGAGCGCACGGGCTTGCCGCTGGGAGTCGTCCGCTCACCGGCAGGCCGCTTCTCGGGCTTCTTACCCTTCAGCGCGCGCTCGGCGGCCTTGTAGTCCTCCTCCGTGAAGGTGGGCATCGGCATTGCCTTGTGCAGGATAAACTGCTTGAGGGTGGAAATAATGCTCTTGAAGATCCAGTAAATGCCTACGGCGGCAGGCACGATGAAGGTGATATACACGCTCATGGCGGGCATCATCAGATCCATCACCTTGTTGGAGCAGCCCATCTGGGGATCGTCCACCTGAGGCTGATAGCTGAACTTGCGGGTCAGCTTCATGCTGAAGAAATAGACCACAAAGGTCAGCACCGGCACCACCAGCAGCACCCAAGGCGCGCGGAAGCCGGGGATCAGGCTGGTGTCAAGACCAAAGAGGTTAAAGTCGGGCAGAGCGGACTCGGCGGGCATTTTTGCCACCACGTCGGCGCCATTGGTGAAATAAGCGAAGCTCTTGAGGCCCTCCAGAGCGCCCTCACTGCGCAGGCTGGACAGCAGCTCAATGGTGCCGCGGCCAGAGCCCAGCGCCATACCAAGACCGCCGGCAGCCTTGGCTGTGGTACAGTAGGTGGTGATGGCGGTCACGAACTCGGCGGACATGCCGATCACGTAACGCAGGGGGTTGATGACGATCTGGTAAAGCGCCATCACAATGGGAAGCTGGATCAGCAGAGGCAGGCAGCCACCCATGGGGTTGAAGCCCTCCTCCTGATACATCTTCTGAATCTCCTGGGTCATCTTCTGCTGGGTCTGCTGGTCGTTGCGACCGGCATACTTTTTGCGGATGGCCATTTCCTTGGGGCGCATCTTGGCCTGCTTGATGGAGGTCTTCTGCTGCTTGATACCAAAGGGGAGCATCAGAATCTCCACGATGATAGCAAAAATAAACAGACCGAAAACGTACTTGCCGCCGGTAACGCGGGTCAGAATGTCCACAAACTTACCGATCCAGATCAGGATCGTGTCAATGGGGCCGTTCTTGGCCTCCAGCTCCACGGAGGTGGCAAGCTTCTGAACGATCTCCTTCACCTGTGCGGCGGTGAGGGCACTCTGCCAGCCAACAAACTTTTCCTTGTCGGCGGTGCCCTCGGGCTTCAGCGCTTCCAGTGCAGCCTTGGCACCTGCCAGGCTGACGCCCTCAATAGCCTCAGCGTCAAGCTGAAGATTGTCATCGTCAAAGCCCTCGGCGCTCATATTGTAGCCACGGGAGGCGGCCACGAACTTTTCCTTCGCAGCTGCGTCCATTGCCAGAACGCGGGCGAAATACACGACAGCGTCGGTATCGCTCTCCTTGAAGGAGGTGTCGATCTTGGTGCTTTGCTTCATACAGCCGGCCAGCGACAGCACCGTCATGACTGCCATCAACAGTACAAGCAGACGGACCAGCGCCTTCGGCGTTGCTTTCATGGTTCTCATTTTTCGTTCTCCTTTCCATTGGAAACGGATGCTGCATCCTCGCGGGGATGCGTGGGGTCGGTTTCATCTTGAGTCGGCATCGGTATCACCCTTGAACCCTTGTAGCGAAGACCCTTCTCCGGCACGGGATCGTAACCGCCGGCGCAATAGGGATTGCACCGCAGGATACGCCACACCGTGAGGATCATTCCCACAAAAAAGCCACGTTTTTGAAATGCTTCGATCGCATAGGCAGAGCAGGTCGGCACAAACCGACAGCTGGGTTTTCCTTTGAGGGGAGACAGATACCTTCTGTAAAAGCGTATGAGCCAGATACAAAGATGCTTCATCTTTTTTCTTCCAAAAGCAGCCCCAGCGTGCGGAATGCGCGCCGCAGCTCCCTTTCTACGTCCCCGGCCTTTTTGCCGCGGATCTCATCCCGGGCAGCCAGCACCACAAGATAGCCGGTGCGCAGCCCCGGATCCCGCTTGATGGCGGCATAGCCCTCCCGCAGGAGGCGCTTGGCCCGGTTGCGTGCCACGGCACCGCCCTGGCGCTTTCCGACGGAAAGCCCCACGCGGTTGAGGTACTGCTTTTCGGGATTTGCCAGCATTAGGCGCTTGGCAGCGTAATCACGCAGCACGTAGACCGCCACAAGCCGCCCGACAAAGCGCTGGCCCTGCCGGAATGCCTTATTGTAGAGATGATGCTCCTTGATGGCGTAGTTCTTCATAGATCACTGATCCTTTACTTCCGTTAAATAAGTGGTAACGACAATCGTTTGGCTAAACGGTTAACAGACGAAAAACGCCGATGTCCGTGACATGGGGCCGCAGACATCGGTCGGTTTTTCTATGTGTGGCAGACTGAAAATCAGTAGGTCAGTCTCTTTCTGCCTTTTGCGCGTCTTCTCTTCAGAACGTTTCTGCCGTCTGCAGTTCTCATTCTTTTTCTGAAACCGTGCTCTTTCTTTCTCTGACGCTTTTTGGGTTGGTAAGTTCTAAGCATAGTTTGGGCACCTCCTTCGAATTATGGAATCGGAAGCGTATTTTGGCCTTGACCTATGAACGCTTTTTACAGTGACAGCATATATTATATACGAAAGCAATGGTAATTGTCAAGACTTTTTTTCATTTTTGGCAATTTTTTTTACATTTCAGCAAAAACGCACGGGAAATGTGGCGGTTTTGCCCCGGTTATTGTGCAGGGAGTTTGGGTAGATCGCCGTCAAACGCAATATCCGCAAAGATCGGGCTGTGGTCGGAGGCGGCAAAGGCATAGTCCTCATAGAGCATCTCCATCCGCAGCACGGTATAGGAGTAGAGCGCCTCCCGATTGGCAAAGATGTAGTCGAGAGCGTAATCGTAATTGGCCCAAGGCTGTCCGTCGATCTCCCACAGACCCGTTTCCGCATTGTAAACGGGATAATCGTGGGTGGTGCAGTCCTGCGGGCGCTCGTTCTTGGGCAAGTAGGTGTGAATGGCATCAAAGGGCGTTTCCCGTCCCATGGAATGATAGCTGTCCCGAATGATACGGGTATTGAAGTCGCCGCCGATGTAAATGGGCATCGTGCCGTCAAGCCCCTTCTTCGTAAGGAAGCTCTCCGCCGCCTCGGTCAAAATATTGCGCATCTCCTGCATCTGCACCACGCGGGCAATATCGTGTACCGCGCCGTCCATCCACCACAGATGCGTGGAGGCGGCAAGAAATACGTTTCCGTCGGCCTTGGTGCGGAAAATGCCCCAGGTCACGGCCTTGCTGCGGTCGCCAACGGCCGCGTTACGCACGTCCACGGCGCTGAAGCCGTAGAGCAGCTCCGGATATTTGCCGTAGTCCATCACGGCAAGGCAGTTATAGCCGGCCTCCAGCAGCTCCACGGTCTCGGTGCGGTAGAACACGGGGGTACGGGTATATTTTTCGGTGCTGTAAAAGGCGTTATTGGAGGAAACCGGCACCTCGGCATAGCCGAGCGCCTCCAGTGCCGGCACGATCAGCGCGCGGTGCTTGGGGGCAAACTCCTGCAGACCGATGATATCCGGCAGGTATTCGGCATACAGCTCCACCATCATGCCGGCGCGCTGGGCGTAATCGTCATCGGTGCTGCCCCAGATGTTGTGGAACAAAAGGCGCAGATCGCCATCGGCCCGCAGCGTGCCCATGGTTTCCGAATTGCCGGTGCCCTGGTAATAGGTGTCGTCATCAAGCTCCAGGGTGTCCTTATCCGTAAACAGCAGTCGGTTGCTGATGGCGGTTTGCAGCGCCATGTAGCCATAAAGGGACTCAGCTGCCAGCTCCAGTACAGCGCCCTTGACGCAGATCTTGTAGCCGTGCTGCTTATTCGGCACGGCGGTGGTGCAAAGAGCAGTGCCGATGCGGATCTGCCCGCGGTCAGCGGCAGCCTCGCCTCGGGTAATGGGTAGCACGTAGCCCGTACGGGCGGTGAGGATACGCTGCAGAATCAGCGCCGTGCGCTGCTCCGAGGCACTGGCCTCCTTCGGCAGGCAAATGGAAAATTCCCCCACGGACACACCGCCCACGGTCAGCGCATCCAGCTGATAGTTGCCGGAGCATTTATAATTGGCAAGAGAATTGACGGTCAGCGTGCCGTCCTCGGCCACACCCTCCAGCACCGTGTTTTTGAAATAGGTGATGGCCTTTTTGGTATAATCCGCCGAAAGACCGGCAATCACGTAGCGACCGCCGTATACGCCGCAGACATAGTCCTTTACCCGCAGCCCCTTGACGGCGCTTTTGGCAGACTCGTGATCCGGGCAGCCGAGAATGATCGTCCCCTCCGAGGCGCGGATGCTGCCAATAAAGGAACGGCTGGAAACCACCTTGGGCGCCACACCGGTCTTCTTTTTGATGGCGTCGGCCAGCTTGTTGGCGTCGGCCTCCTCCACCGTTTCCACATCATATAGGATGGTGCAGGACTCACCCACGATCACAACACTTTCCTCCTTCTCTTCCTCGGGCCGGCAGGCCACAAGGCAGGAAAGCAGTGCGCAAAGCGCAAGACAAAGTGCCAATACTTTTTTCATACCGTTTCCTTTCCGCCGCCGGCACGCCGGGGCTTTTGAGTCGTTGCTTATATTATAGAGGATACGACGGCAAATCGTCAAGCGGTTTTTGGACATTTTTCTTTGAAAATTAGTCACAGACCGCAGGGGCTTGCAATTTGACCGCGTTTGTGACTAATTTTCAAAGAAAAATG
>SVTA01000129.1 GCA_015064005.1 Oscillospiraceae bacterium | reverse complement strand
CGTGAACAAACAGCTTGATGCCGTTGTAGGCGGCGGGGTTGTGGCTGGCGGTGACCTCGAGGCTATAGTGGAGGTCGTGCTTTTTGGCGTTGAACATGACAAGGGGCGTGGGCGCGGAGCGCTTCATGAACCACACCTTGATGCCGTTGGCGCACAGCACCTCGGCGATCCAGCGCGCAGCCTCCGGGGAGAGGAAGCGGCGGTCGTGACCGATGATCACGGGCTTGTCGGTTTTGTTTTCCTCCTTCATCAGCAGGTAAACGCCTGCAGCTACCTTTTGAATGTTATCGCGGATGAAATCGTCGCCAATGATGGCGCGCCATCCGCCGGTACCGAATTGAATCATTTTGACATCCTCCTTATGGTTAGTCCAGTACGTCAGCGGTGCATACCAGCGTGACGTCAGGGTGAAGATTGAGCATGGTTGCGGGGAAACCGGTATCCACGGTGCGCTCCAGCAGTGCGGAGACCGCATTCTTCTTTTCTACACCGGAGATCAGCAGCAGGATCTTCTTTGCCTTGAAGATGGAGCCGATGCCCATGGTGAGCGCACGGCGCGGCACGTCGCTGGGAGAGGCGAAAAAGCGGGAATTGGCCTCGATGGTGCTTTCGGTGAGGTCGGTGATATGGGTATCAAGGATCAGCTTGCTGTCCGGCTCGTTGAAGCCGATGTGGCCGTTGCGGCCGATGCCCAGCACCTGCAGATCGATGCCACCCAGCTCTGTGATCAGCTCCTCGTAGCGCTTGCCCTCAGCCACGGGGTCGGAGGCGGTGCCGTCCGGCACATGGGTGTTGGCCTTGTCGATATCGATGCGGTCAAAGAGGCGATCGTTCATAAAATAACGGTAGCTCTGCTCGTTGGAGGGAGAAATGGGGTAGTACTCGTCCAGATTTACGGTGGTCACGTCCTTGAAGGTCAGCTCACCCTTCTTGTTCATATCAGCAAGCTGCGCGTACATCCCCTCCGGGGTGGAGCCGGTGGCAAGTCCCAGCACAAAGTTGGGCTTTCCTCTGATCTGCTCGGCCACGATCCTGGCGGAGCGCAGGGACATTTCCTCGTAGTTTTTGCATACGATGATGTTCATCAAGCCTTCTCCTTTTCGTGTGTGTATTTTTCGTTCCCCGCTATGCGGGGAACCTCGTGCTTTGAGCCTTCATTATACCATAAAATGCCCGAAATGTCAATAGTATGCACCTGCTTTGGGAAGAATTTGACAAGCGGCACGCTTTTTGCTATAATGGGTGCAGAAAAAGAATGGGAGGTGCGCTATGCACGGCTTGAATGAGACCTACGAACGGGTAAAGACGGCGCTTTTACAGGCCACACTGCGGGATCCGCTGGCGCTGGCCAGACACGTGATGCGGGAGGAGGGGCTTTCCGCCAACGGCCCCATGCATCATTTTTTGGACGGTGGGGCGTTTTTGGCGGCCTATCGCAACGCGGGGGGCGTGTTGGATCTGCCGGCGGCGCTGGATATGCTGGCCCGTCACGCGCAGCGTATGCCGGAGGGGATGTGTGATGACTGCGGCGTGTGCGGTGCCGTGACCTCCGTGGGAGCCGCGATGGCCATCATCCATAAAATGACCCCCGGCACCGACGGTGAGCGCTACCGCGCCCACACCAAATACAGCCAGCGGGCGCTGGCGGAGCTGGTGCGGCTGGGTGGCCCCCGCTGCTGCAAGCGCAATGGCTTTGTGGCCATCACGCTGGGGGTGCGCTTCCTCAACGAGACCCTGGGCACCGCGCTGGAGCTGGTGCCTGCACCCTGCCCGTTTTCGGCGGAAAACCGCACCTGCCTTGGGGCAAAGTGCCCGTTTTTCGGTGGCAGAGGCATTTCGGACTAAAAATTTTCAAAAAGGGGTTTACAACAAGCCCCTTTTTGTGTATAATATAATAAAGTCTATGAACGGGAAAAGGCCCTGTAGCCGCTAAGAGAGCGTCGCCATTGGCTGAGAGCGACGTGCGGTGAAGGGGAGATGTGCACCCGGGAGACGCTGCGGTGATGGCCGGGAGGCAGCAGCCGTGGTCGTTTTATCCGCGTTAAGGACGTGCCGCTTGGCGGCCTGAGGGGAATGGTATTTCCCAAAGCAGAGTGGAACCGCGACACCGTCGCCTCTGTACCGTTCGGTACGGAGGCATTTTATTTTTTCAGGAGGCGCTTATGAAATTTGATCTTCAGAAGCTGGAGGAATCCGCACTTTTGCTGGGTGATGCCTTGCGCAAAACCGTCAAGGATACCTATCGCTCCGGCAGAGATCTGCTGGTGGAGATGCGCTACGATATCGACGCCTTTCGCCAGCGCGACCCCGCCGCCACGGACGATGCGGAGATCGTGCTGCTCTATTCGGGCTTTCACGCCCGCACGGCTCACCGACTCTCCCACGCGCTGCATCGGCGCGGGCACACGCACGCCGCCCGCTTGGTGAGTCAGGGAGCCAAGTTTCTTACCGGCATCGAGATCCATCCCGGCGCCACCATCGGCCGCGGCCTTGTGATCGACCACGGCTCCGGCGTGGTGATCGGTGAAACCGCCGAGATCGGAGATAACTGCACCCTCTATCAGGGTGTGACGCTGGGCGGTACCGGTAAGGATACCGGCAAGCGCCACCCGACCCTGGGTGACAACGTCATGGTGGGCGCGGGTGCCAAGGTGCTGGGGCCGCTGAATATCGGTGACAATGCCAAGATCGCCGCCGGTGCCGTGGTGCTGCACGAGATCCCCGCTGACAGCACGGCCGTGGGCATTCCTGCCCGGGTGGTGCGCGTGGGCGGCCGGCGGGTGGCCAACGATCTGGATCAGATCCACATCCCCGACCCCGTGAGTCAGGAGATCTCCGCCCTGCGCAAGGAGCTGGGCGAGCTGAAGGAGCAGCTGGCGCAAATGGAAAAGCCGGCCAAGACAGCGGCTCCCGCCCGCCGTCGCACTGCCGCAAATAAAGAGGAAGAATAACGGAAAGGAAAAATGACCATGATTCTGTATAATACCGCCACGCATAAGCGCGAGGAATTCGTACCCGTTGAGCCCGGCCGTGTGGGCATGTATACCTGCGGCCCTACGGTCTACCACTATGCCCACATCGGCAATCTGCGCACTTATATCATGGAGGATATCCTCGACCGCTACCTGCGCTATCAGGGCTATGAGGTCAAGCGCGTGATGAATATCACCGACGTGGGACATCTCTCCAGCGACGGCGACACCGGCGAGGATAAGATGCTGAAGGGCGCGAAGCGCGAGAAGAAGACCGTCATGGAGATCGCCAAATACTATACCGACTGCTTCTTTGCCGATTGCGACAAGCTCCACATTCGTCGCCCCGACGTGATCGAGCCGGCCACCGCCTGCATCGACGAGTTCATCAAGGTGATCTCCGCCCTCATCGAAAAGGGCTTTGCCTATGAGGCCGGCGGCAATATCTATTTCGACACCTCCAAGCTGGAACAATACTATATTTTCAACGATTTCACCTCCGAGGATCTGGCCGTGGGCGTCCGTGAGGGCGTGGAGGAGGACGGCAATAAGCGCAATAAGGCGGATTTCGTCCTTTGGTTTACCAAATCCAAGTTTGAGGATCAGGAGCTGAAATGGGATAGCCCCTGGGGCGTTGGTTACCCCGGCTGGCATATCGAGTGCTCCTGCATCAGCATGAAGCACCTGGGCGAGCGGGTGGATATCCACTGCGGCGGCATCGACAACGCCTTCCCCCATCACACCAACGAGATTGCCCAGTCTGAAAGCTTCCTGGGCCACAAGTGGTGCAACTACTGGTTCCATGTTATGCACCTGAATGACG
>SVTA01000128.1 GCA_015064005.1 Oscillospiraceae bacterium | reverse complement strand
GACTGGATAAACACACCACGGGGCTGATGCTGCTGACCAACAACGGCACCCTTTCCCACCGTCTGCTTGCCCCCGCCCGCCACGTGGACAAGACCTATTATTTCCGTGTGAAATTTCCCCTCTCCGCCGAGGATGCCGCCGCCCTTGAGGCCGGCGTGGATATCGGCGGCTACGTCACTGCCCCCTGTCGGGTGGAGCGGCTTGCGGACGTAGATGGCGTTTGCAGAGAGGGAAGGATCACCCTCCACGAGGGCAAATACCATCAGATCAAGCTGATGATGGAGGCGCGGCACAACCAGATCACCGCCCTTGCCCGCACCGATTTCGGCCCCCTCACCCTCGATCCCGCCCTCGCCCCCGGAGAGTGGCGATTGCTGGCACCTGCGGAGATCGCGGCGCTGGAGGCGGCGGGAGCCTGATTCTATAAGACCAAATAAAGGAGAATATACGCTCGTGAACATTATCGAAACCCTTGCAAAGGATCTGAACCTGCAGGTCGAGCAAACCGAAAAGACCGTGGCTCTCATTGACGAGGGCAACACCATCCCCTTCATTGCCCGTTACCGCAAGGAGGTGACGGGGTCGCTGGACGACACCGTTCTGCGTAAGCTGGAGGAGCGTCTGCGCTACCTGCGCAACATCGATGCCCGCCGCACGGAGGTGAAAAACCTCATCGCCGCGCAGGAAAAGCTGACCCCGGAGATTGAGCGCGCCGTGGACAACGCCGTGACCATCACCGAGATCGACGACATCTACCGTCCCTTCCGTCCCAAGCGCAAGACCCGCGCGTCCGTGGCGCGTGAAAGAGGCCTCACGCCTCTTGCCGAGGCGCTGATCGCCCAGGAGGCCGATTACGCCACCGCTCTTGACGAGCTGGCTGCCTCTCTCGTGGACGAGGAAAAGGGCGTCAAGACCCCGGAGGAGGCCTTGGCCGGCGCCATGGACATCATTGCCGAGGATATTTCCGACAACGCGGAGTACCGCAAGAGCATCCGCGCCCTCACCTTCAAGCACGGCATGCTCACCTCCAAGGCCGCCAAGGAGGAAAGCTCTGTTTACGAGCAGTATTATGACTACAGCGAGCGCATCAATAAGGTGCCCGGCCACCGGGTGCTGGCCATCAACCGCGGAGAGAAGGAGGAGTTTTTGAAGGTTTCCATCACCGTGGAGACCGACATCGTTCTCAACCATCTTTTCAGCCTGGTGGTGAAGGGAGGGGAAAGCCCCGCCAAGAAATACGTGGCCGCCGCCGTGACCGACAGCTATGAGCGCCTCATCGCCCCCTCCGTGGAGCGTGAGCTGAGAAGCGACCTGTTCGATACCGCCGCCGAGGGCGCCATCGTCCTCTTTTCTGATAATCTCCATCACCTGCTGATGCAGTCCCCCCTCAAGGGCAAGACCGTGCTGGGCTACGACCCCGGCTACGTCAACGGCTGTAAGCTGGCCGTGGTGGACAAGACCGGCAAGGTGCTGGATACCGCCGTCATCTACCCCACCAAGCCCCGTATGCGCATTGATGAATCCAAGCGCGTGATGAAGCGGCTGATCCTTACCCATAAGGTTGACGTCATCGCCATCGGCAACGGCACCGCCTCCCGCGAGAGTGAGAAATTCGTGGCCGAGCTGCTGCGGGAGATGGATGTGGATACCAAGTATATCATCGTCAGCGAGTCCGGCGCCTCGGTGTATTCCGCCTCCAAGCTGGCGGCGGAGGAGTTCCCGGATTTTGACGTGATGCAGCGCTCCGCCGTTTCCATCGCCCGTCGCCTGCAGGATCCCCTGGCCGAGCTGGTGAAGATCGATCCCAAGTCCATCGGCGTAGGGCAGTATCAGCACGATATGAAGCCTGCCCGCCTTGACGAGGCGCTTTCCGGTGTGGTGGAGGACTGCGTGAACAGCGTGGGCGTTGACCTCAACACTGCCTCCCACTCCCTGCTTTCCTATATCTCCGGCATCAACGCCGTCAGCGCCAAGAACATCGTCAAGTACCGCGAGGAGAACGGCGAGTTCCGCACCCGTGCCGAGGTGCTGAAGGTACCCCGCATCGGCGCCAAGGCCTACGAGCAGTGCGCCGGCTTCCTGCGCGTGCCCGGCTCCAAAGAGGTCTTAGACAATACCGGCGTGCATCCCGAGTCCTACGCCGCCGCCAAGGCGCTGCTCGATCACTTCGGCTATACCGCCGAGGACGTGCGGGCAGGCAAGCTTTCGGATATCGGCCGCAGAGTGAAGAGTGAGGGCAGTAAGAAGCTGGCCGAGCAGCTGGGCATTGGCGAGCCCACCCTGCTGGATATTGCCGCCGAGCTGGAGAAGCCCGGCCGCGACCTGCGCGACGATTTCGCGCCCCCCATCCTTTCCGCCGACGTGCTGGAGCTTTCCGATCTGAAGCCCGGTCAGGTGCTGGCGGGCACGGTCAGAAACGTGGTGGAGTTCGGTGCCTTTGTGGATATCGGCGTGCATCAGGACGGTCTGGTGCATATTTCCGAGCTTTCTGACAAGTTCGTAAAGGATCCCCGCACCGTGGTGGCCGTGGGTGACGTGGTGCGCGTGCGTGTACTTTCCGTGGACGTACAGAAAAAGCGCATCGCCCTCTCAATGAAGACCATGAAAACCGAGGAAAAGGGTTAATTGTTCATAAATGAACACAAAAAGTGCAAAAAAGCGCTTTTCAAAACCTTTTGTCAAAAAATGGGGAATCGAAGTTGTGCATGTTGCATAAACAAGGCGTTCAAATTTTGGATATTTGCCATCTTCCCATTTTGAAGGAAATTTGTTATAATATATTCGGTAAAATTTATAAGTATGGGCGCCTGAAATGGCCCCGCCAAGGAGGAACTATAATGGCAAGCTTATCTCTCAGACACATCTATAAGAAGTACCCCGGCGGCGTTACTGCCGTATCCGATTTCAACCTTGAAATCAAGGATAAGGAGTTCATCGTTTTCGTTGGTCCTTCCGGTTGCGGTAAGACCACCACTCTGCGTATGATCGCAGGCCTTGAGGAGATCACCGAGGGCGAGCTTTTCATCGGTGACCAGCTGGTCAACGACGTGGCACCTAAGGACCGTAAGATCGCGATGGTGTTCCAGAACTACGCTCTGTACCCCCACATGTCCGTGTTCGATAACATGGCATTCGGCCTGAAGCTGAACAAGACTCCCAAGGAGGAGATCAAGCGCCGCGTTGAGGAGGCTGCCCGTATCCTCGATATCACCCACCTGCTGGACCGTAAGCCCAAGGCTCTGTCCGGTGGTCAGAAGCAGCGTGTTGCTCTGGGTCGTGCAATCGTTCGTAACCCCAAGGTATTCCTTCTTGACGAGCCGCTTTCCAACCTGGACGCAAAGCTCCGTGCAACCATGAGAACCGAGCTGACCAAGCTCCACAAGAGAGTAGAAACCACCTTCATTTACGTAACCCATGACCAGGTCGAGGCTATGACCATGGCTACCCGTATCGTTGTTATGAAGGACGGTCTGATTCAGCAGGTTGATACTCCTCAGCACCTGTACGACCTGCCCTGCAACATCTTCGTTGCCGGCTTCATCGGTACCCCCCAGATGAACTTCATCAACGGTACCCTCACCCAGCCCAAGGGTTCTGATGATATCTACTTCAACTTCGACGGCAACTCCATCAAGCTTCCCGCTGAGAAGAACGCCGACGGCCAGCTGAAGGATTACATCGACAAAGAGGTTATCGCAGGCCTGCGTCCCGAGTGTATTCACGACGCTCCCATGCAGCTGGCTGCATTCCCCGAGAGCTGCATCACCGTTGACGTTGACGTTACCGAGCTGATGGGCGCAGAGATCTATCTCTACCTTGACAGCTTCGACAGAACCCCCAAGGAGGGCGTTTCCAGCAAC
>SVTA01000016.1 GCA_015064005.1 Oscillospiraceae bacterium | reverse complement strand
GCAGTCAAGGCAGGTGACAAGCCCCTCGGTGACGAAAGCAGAGGCGAGGGCGTCGTCGATGAGCTTGCGCACCATGCTGTCGTCACCGGTGAGGATGAGGTGCGTCAGCGCCGTATAGCAGCCGTCCCCCAGGTAAAAGCCCTTTTCCCGCTCCATGCAGTCCTGAATGACCTCCTGCACGCCGTACTCCTGGGTATGGGTACAAAGGGCGAAGATGCGGCGAAGCGATTCGTTGCCCTCGTATGTCGGATTGATTTTGGCCTGCAGGTGGAAGGGATAATGCCGTACCATCATGGAAAGCTTGGTGATCTCACACCCCTCGGGTAAGGTGAGCTCTGCATAGCGGAAGGATTTGTAATCAAACTGGTCAAGGACGCTTTCCCCCTCGCGGAGAATGAAGGGCTCCTCATAGCAGCAGTTGGCGCGCAGCTGATAGCGTACGCGGCCATCTGTCTCCAGCTCTTGTCCGCAGCGGATCGTGACGATATCCCCTGCTCTGCCTTTTACGGAAAGACACAGATAGCCAACGTAATTGGAACCAAAATCCACGGTGAGACGGTTTTCCTGCCACTCGGTTTTCTGCGGCAAAATTTCCTCAAAGGTGAGCATAGCGCTCTGCTGGGGAGCGAGGATGTGATCGTCGCACTGATGCAGCTTGGCATACGACCAATCCGCGTCGTCGAAATCCGGTGCCTCAAAGCCTACCTCGGGGGCTGAGGCATCATAGGATTCCATAAACTGGGTCTTATAACCCACTGTACTCTCAGCACGGTAGCCGGTGTGGGGAGCGGTTTTGAAGCTTTCATCGCTTGTAAGGATCACGGCGCCGTTCAGCTCCAGATCAAGGATCATACCGTGGCGCAGATCGCCGCTTTGCCAGACGCGGTTGATCAACCCCTGATAGAGGGTATGCACGGCAACGGTGTTGTTGCCCTCTTGCAGAAAATCCGTCACGTCGATGACGTTATAATGATATTGAAAATGATAGGAGGGTGCAGGCCCTTGAGCCACAAAGCGGCCATTGATATACAATTTATAATAATCATCCGCAGAAATGTAGACCCGTGCCGTCTTAACGTGCTCCGTCACAGAGAAGCGACGGCGAAAAAGAACGTGTCGGTCAAGATGCTCGGTACAAGGCAACTCCACGGGCTGCAATTGCTTATGAAATACGTTGCGGGGAGTGAGACGATAAAATTCGCGATCCGTGATCCATTTTCCAATAAATTGGTGCATAACAACAAAGCCTTTCGTGTTGATTATCTTGATTATATCCCACTTTTCGCAAAAAAGATAGCAATATATTGCCAAATTCGGTTCTTCTTGTAAAAGCTTGGCTCACAAAAACCGCACGCGAGTGCCCACTTTCGCCGTATTTTTTGCCTTTGCTTTGATATAATGGTGCCAAATCAAAGGAGGTTTGAAATATGAAACACACAAAATTATTCATGCTCATTTCCCTTTTGCTTGCCCTGCTGCTCAGCGGCTGCACCGTGCCACCCGCAACGGATACCACGCTCCTGGAAGAAGAAAAGGCGGCAGCGGTGGCGCTGGCGGAAAGCTATCTGTTGCATATCACAGAACTGGAAGGCACGCTGCAGGCCGAGCGCGAGGAGCGCTACATCCGCGAAAGTCAATACGAAAAGCGCATCCGGGAGCTGGAGGAGGCGCTGCAGCAGATCTCTGCCGGCACAAAGCCGGAGGAAGGGGACGTCAGCGAGCTTGTTTTTCACTATCAGGTACGGGACGGCGGCGCCGTTATTACGGGATATGAGGGAAACCATCCCTTTGTGACCGTTCCGGCCACACTGGACGGCTATCCCGTGCTTGCCATCGGCGAGCGCGCCTTTGAAAACAAATCCCTTGCCGCCGTGGTGCTGCCGGAGGGGCTTTTGACCATCGAATGGTTCGCCTTTTACGGCTGCGCCGCGCTGGTGGACGTTTCGATCCCCGCCTCCGTCCGGGAGATCGGCCACGCGGTATTTGACGGCTGCCCCGGGGTATCGCTGGTGTGCCGTCGCGGCTCTTATGCTGAAGATTATGCGAAAAGCTACGGCATCACTTACATATCTCAATAAATTTTGGAAGCTCCCTTTACTTTTTCATTTTTTTGTGTTAGAATGAAGCAAATCGCCGCTGTGCGGCAAAAAGGGGGATAACACTATGGATTTTCCATATCGCTTTGTAACCGTTTCTGCCATGACCAAGGCAAGACTTGACGACAACATCAACGCCTTCACGCCGCAGACCGGAGCCACCGCGCTGAAAGGCGACAAGCACTTTTTCTCCGTGCTGATCAAGGGCACCTCCATACACAACGGACTGCGCCTGAACATAGAGGTCGACTCGCCCCTCAAGGCCGCGATCACCACCTACGTGGTGGATCAGATCCCCGTGCGTCAGCCCTGCTATCCGGATCGCTTCGACAGCGACTATCTGGACACGAAGCCTGGCCTTTTCCCCGATCTGCTCCGTCCTGCTACGGCGGTTTACGCCACCTCCGCCTCCCTCTCGCAGCTTTATTTCGAGGTGCGCGTGCCGGAGAATACCGCTCCCGGCCGCTATCCCATCTGCATCCGCTTTACGCAGGACACCACCGGTGAAGCTGCGGGCGAGGCCACCTATGAGCTGGAGGTGCTGGATGCACAGTTGCCCCTGCAAAAGCTCACCGTGGCACATTGGTTCCATTACGACTGCCTTGCCTCCTACTACGGTGTGGAGGTCTTTTCCGAGGCGCATTGGACGCTGATCGAAAATTTCCTCGCCGCCTACGTTGACCGGGGCAGCAATTCCCTGCTGACACCCATCTTCACGCCGCCCTTGGACACCAAGGTGGGCGGCGAGCGCCCCACGGTACAGCTGGTGGATGTGACGAGAGAAAACGGCAAATACACCTTCGGCTTTGACAAGCTGAAGCGATTTTGCGAAATGTGCAAGCGCTACGGCATCAAGGAGCTGGAGATCGCCCATTTCTTCACCCAATGGGGTGCGGAGCACGCGCCCAAGATCATGGCCACCGACGACGGCGTTTACCGCCGCATCTTTGGCTGGGAGACCGAATCCGACAGCGACGAGTACATCGGCTTCCTGCGTGCGCTAATCCCCGCCGTGCGGGAGCAGCTGGACGCGCTCGGCTACAAGGATCACTATTACTTCCATATTTCCGATGAGCCGCGTGAGCAGCATCTGGAGCGGTACTCCAAGGTCAAGAACGCCATTCTGGATCTCATTGGCGACCGTCCCGTGCGCGACGCGCTTTCCAGCTTTGCCTTCTATGGAAACGGCGTGGTTTCCGATCCCATTCCCGGTAGCAATCACGTAGAGCCCTTCCTGGAGGCACAGGTGCCCGATCTCTGGACCTACTACTGCTGCAGTCAAAGTAAGGAGGTCAGCAACCGCTTTGTGGCCATGCCCGGCTATCGCACCCGCGTGCTTGGCACGCAGCTTTTCAAATTCGCGCTGACCGGCTTCCTGCAGTGGGGCTATAATTACTACTACAATCAGTATTCCATAGACGAGGTAAATCCCTTTTTGAATATTGAGGGAGATATGTTCACCCCTGCCGGTGACAACCTGATGGTCTACCCCGGCCGGGACGGCAAGCCCATTCATTCTCTCCACGAGCTGCTCTTCGAGCAGGCACTGCTTGACATGCGCGCCATGGAGGCCGCCGCCGAGAAGGTCGGCCGCGAGGCGGTGATCGCCGCCATTGATGCCGAGGGAGAGGTGGATTTCAAGCATTATCCGAGGCACGAGGATTATCTGCTCACGCTCCGTGATACGGTCAACCGTATGGCGGCCGAGGGCTAAAAGCTCACGCAAAATGAAATGTTAAAATTCCCCGACAAACAAGCCGCTTGGTCATCGTTGATGACCAAGCGGCTT
Organism: Oscillospiraceae bacterium; assembly: GCA_015064005.1. Lineage (GTDB taxonomy): Bacteria > Bacillota > Clostridia > Oscillospirales > CAG-272 > Firm-07. The sequence continues at coordinate 26,113 of SVTA01000016.1, read as the reverse complement.
GTTTTATGCTTTTTGCGGCTTCAAATTGGCAACGCCGAGGCATTCGGCCAAGGCAAGTACCATTTTGTAACGGACAGCAAGATTCCGCTGTTTTTTCAATATTTTTGGCTTTTTTTACGCAAATGGCTTTACTTTTTCCTACAATGATGCTACAATGAACTCAACTTCAAAAGGAGGTTTTCTGATATGGAAAACATACTGCAAGTCCGCCTTGCTTCGGGACTTGTCAAGGCTCGTCTTGACGACACCATGAACACCTTCCCCGTTTACGAATCTGCCACCGCCCTGCGCGGTGACCGTTTGTTCTTCTCTTTGCTTTGCACCGCGCCCTTCGGGCTTCACGGTAGCCCCCGCGTGGAGGTTTCGGTAGACTCTCCCATAGCCGAGCACGTGACCGTCTACGACGTGGAGCACGTACCGGTTCAGCTCCCCTGCTACGCAGACGTGAAGGCAGATGAGGATTACATTGACCACAAGCCCGGTCTTTTCCCCGACGTGCTTCGCCCCGCCAAGGTGGTATTCCTCTACCCCGGTCAGCTGCACCAGCTCTATTTTGAGCTCCGCGTGCCGGAGGACGCTACCCCCGGTAGCTATCCCATCACAATCTCCCTGAAAAACGCAGAGCTTGTAGCCTCGGCCGAGGCTTCGCTGACGGTGGAGATCCTCGATGCGGTGCTCCCTCCCCAAAAGCTAACCTGCACCGAATGGTTCCATTGCGATTGTCTTGCCACCTACTATAACGTAGAGGTGTTCTCCGAGCGGCATTGGGAGATCATTGAAAACTTTGCCAAAATGGCCGTGGATACGGGCATCAACGCGCTTTTAACTCCCGTTCTGACCCCGCCCCTCGATACGGTGGTGGGCGGCGAGCGTCCCACGGTACAGCTGGTGGATGTGACCCGTGAAAACGGAAAATACACCTTTGGCTTTGATAAGCTCCGCCGCTGGTGCGAGATGTGCCGCCGCGTGGGCGTAAGAGAATTGGAAATCTCTCACCTCTTCACCCAGTGGGGCGCGGAGCACGCCCCCAAGGTCATGGCCACCGATAACGGTGAGTACCGCCGTATCTTTGGCTGGGATACCGAGGCGGCAGGCGAGGAGTACGTCACCTTCCTGCGCACCCTTTTGCCCGTTTTGAAGGAAAAGCTGGACGAGTTCGGCTACCGTGATCACTACTTCTTCCACATCTCCGACGAGCCCGGCGTCAAGCATCTTGAAAGCTACTCCAAGGCGCGCAATGCCGTGATCGATCTCCTCATCGACCATCCCGTGCGCGATGCTCTCTCCGGCTTTGAGTTCTACCAGCAAGGCCTGGTAACCAATCCGATCCCCTCCAACGATCACATCGAGCCCTTCCTTGCCGCCAACGTCCCCGAGCTGTGGACGTACTACTGCTGTAGTCAAGGTGACAAGGTCAGCAATCGCTTTATCGCCATGCCCGGCTACCGTACCCGCGTATTGGGCGCACAGCTTTACAAATATAACATCACCGGCTTCCTGCAGTGGGGCTATAATTTCTACTACGGTCGCCGCTCCGAGGTGGTGGTCAACCCCTACCTGTGCGCCGATGGGCACGGCTCTTGGCCTGCGGGTGACCCCTTTGCCGTATATCCCGATGTGAACGGCAAGCCCCTGCTTTCTCTGCACCACGTGCTGTTTGTTCAGGCGCTCCTTGACCTGCGCGCCATGCAGGCCGCCGAGGCGGTATGCGGCCGCGAGGCGGTGCTGGAGGCCATTGAGGCCGAGGGTAAGGTCGATTTCAGTCACTATCCTCGCAATGCCGCCTATCTCATCAGCCTGCGCGACACTCTGAACCGCATGGCGGCAAAAAAATAAGAAAGCAACAGAGGAAACACAAATGGAAACCACACAGATCCATAAAATCTACAACCACCAAAAGGTGGCCGCGCTTACCCCCGCTTATCGCTACGATGGCAAGGAGGATTTTGCCGCATGGCAGGCGAGAGCCAAGGCGCAGCTTGCCATGCGACTTGGCATGGACAAGTTTGAAGCATGCGATCCGCAAATGACGGTGGAATGGGAAAAGGAGCACGATTACGGCACCGAGGTGCGTATCACCTTTTCGCCCGAGGCGGGCTATCGGCTGCCGGCACATCTCCTTTTTCCAAAAACCACCGAAAAGCGCCCTGCCGTCATTTGTCTGCAAGGACATTCCAAGGGAATGCACATCTCCCTTGGCCGGGAGATATACCCCGGTGACGACAAAAGCATTGCCGGCGGCAGAGATTTTGCCGTACAGGCCGTGAAGGAGGGGTACGTCGCCATCGCAATGGAGCAGCGCAGCTTCGGTGAATGCGGTGGCACCGAAAAGGGCCCCGACTGCCACGAGGGCTCCATGTCCGCGCTGCTGTTCGGCAGAACCGCCATCGGCGAGCGCGTGTGGGATATCTCCCGGCTGATCGATCTGCTTTGCACCGAGTTTGCAGACCGCGTTGACACCGACAAGATCGTCTGCACCGGTAACTCCGGCGGCGGCACCGCTACCTTCTACGCCTCCTGCATGGACGAGCGTATTGCCGTTTCCATGCCCTCCTGCGCCTTCTGCACCTACAAGGATTCCATCGCGGCCATGAAGCACTGCGTGTGCAATTTCATCCCCGGTATTGCCCTGGATTTTGACATGGGCGACCTGTGCGGCCTGATCGCCCCTCGCCCCCTGATGATCATGTCGGGCGTGGAGGATAAGATCTTCCCCATTCACGGCGTGGAGGAGAGCTACGCCATTTGCCGGCAGCTGTATGCCGCCGCAGGCGCCCCCAACGCTTGCCGTCTGTTGGTGGGCGATAAGGGGCATCAATACTACCCCGAGCTTGCCTGGCCGAATCTGAAAGCCGTTCTGTAAGCACGATACGATAGAAAAATCCGCTTTGTCATTTAGATGGCAAAGCGGATTTCGTTTTGAATTCAAAAGCCGCAAACGCGCTTGTCAAATCTTGGAGCAACGACAGCGCGGCGACAATTCCCGTTTTTTCCCGACGCGATGCTTCTTCTATTCTCACCCGTATTCGGCTTTTTCTCATATTTTTCTCGCAAAAAGCTTTACTTTTTGAGGGAATGATGCTACAATGGTGTCAATCTCAAAAGGAGGTTTTCTCTGATGGAAAACGCATTGCATATCCGCCTCGTTTCGGGGCTTGTCAAGGCGCGCGTGGATGACACGATCACCACCTTTGCGCCCTATGAAAACGCCACAGCCCTCCGTGGTGACCGCCTGTTCTTTTCTCTGCTTGCCTACGTGCCCTTTGGCGTTCACGGCAGTATTCGCACCGTGGTGAAGGTTGATTCCCCTCTTGCGGAGCAGATCACCACCTATGACGTGGAGCACGTACCGGTGCTGCTGCCCAGCTACACCGATGCGAGACTGGATGACGATTATCTTGACCACAGGCCCGCTCTTTTCCCCAACGTGCTGCGCCCCACCAAGAAGGTTTTCCTCTACGCCAATCAGCTCCATCAGCTGTATTTCGAGCTGCGCGTACCTGAAAATGCCGCTCCCGGCAGCTGCCCCATCACCGTTTCCCTGATCAACGAAAAGGACGAGCTGATGGGCGAGGCTACGCTGACGGTGGAAATTCTCGACGCGCTGCTGCCCCCGCAGAAGCTGACCTGCACCGAGTGGTTCCATTGCGACTGCCTCGCCACCTATTATAATGTGGAAGTTTTCTCCGAGCGCCATTGGGAGATCATTGAGAATTTCGCCCGGGTGGCCGTGGATACGGGCATCAACGCTCTGCTGACCCCCGTTTTAACGCCGCCCCTGGATACCGTGGTGGGCAGTGAACGGCCCACGGTACAGCTGGTGGACGTCACCCGCGAGAACGGTAAGTACACCTTCGGCTTCGACAAGCTCCGCCGCTGGTGCGAGATGTGCCAACGCGTGGGAGTGAAGGAGCTGGAGATCAACCATCTCTTTACCCAATGGGGCGCCGAGCACGCCCCCAAGGTCATGGCTACCGATAACGGCGAATACCGCCGCATTTTCGGCTGGGAGACCGAGGCTGCGGGCGAGGAATACGTAACCTTCCTGCGCACGCTGCTGCCTATTCTGAAGGAGAAGCTGGATGAGTTCGGCTACAAGGATCACTACTTCTTCCACATCTCCGACGAGCCCAACGCCAAGCACCTGGAAAGCTACACCAAGGCGCGCAACGCCGTTATTGATCTCATTGAGGATCATCCCGTGCGCGATGCTCTCTCCGACTTTGAGTATTACGAATCCGGACTTGTTACGCATCCCATTCCCTCCAACGATCACATTGCCCCCTTCCTTGCCGCCAAGGTGCCGGATCTCTGGACCTACTATTGCTGCGTCCAGGGCAACAAGGTCAGCAACCGCTTTATCGCCATGCCCGGCTACCGCACCCGCGTGCTGGGCGCACAGCTTTACAAGGCTGAGATCGCCGGCTTTTTGCAGTGGGGCTTCAACTTCTACTACGGACGCCGCTCCGAGGTGACGATCAATCCTTATCTCACCGCCGACGGGCTCGGCTCCTGGCCCGCGGGCGACCCCTTTGCCGTCTATCCCGACATGGATGGCAAGCCTCTGCTTGCGCTCCATCACGTCATGTTCGTGCAGGCGCTCTTTGACCTGCGCGCCATGGAGGCCGCCGAGGCTGTTTGCGGCCGTGAGGCGGTGCTTGCTGCCGTAGAGTCCGAGGGCAAGATCGACTTTAGTCATTATCCACGCAGCAACGACTATCTGCTGACGCTTCGTGACAGGCTGAACCGTATGGCGGCAGGCGTCTGAGCCCTTCTAATAAATTTCATTATGTTTTTAAAAAGCGGCGTTTTTTCATCAAAAAAGCGCCGTTTTTTCACAACATATTTACAAAAACCTTTTTTCTGTGATACAATACAGTTACATCCTTGGAAGGAGGCTGCGAAAATATGTTTGAGCAAGCAAAGTGGATCTGGTACACCGATGCGCCCGCCGGGCTGAACACCTACGGCGAATTTGTGCAGACCTTTACCTGCAGCGCATCCAAAGCAATCTGCCGCATCTCTGCGGACAGCGACTACACGCTGTATCTCAATGGGCGGTTTGTTTCGAGCAATCAATACGGTGATTTTGAATATTACAAGAGCTATGACGAGCTGGATCTGACTCCCTACCTCAAAAAAGGCGAAAACCGCCTGGCTGTGCAGGTCTGGCATTACGGTGAGCATCTGCAGCGCTATTATCTGGCTCCCGCCGGCCTCATTTTCGAGGTAGAGGCAGAGGGCAAGCTTCTTGCCGCCTCCGGCAAATGCACGCTGGCAAGAGAAAGCCGTACCTTTGCCAAGGGTGAAATCCGGAAGGTCACTCCCCAGCTGGGTCGCAGCTTTGCCTACGATGCCACCAAGGGCGATGACTGGATCACCGCAGGTACCGAGGGCTTTGCTCCCGCTGCCCCGGTGAAAAAGCACTGCGACTTTGTGCCCCGCCCCATCAAGCTGCCGGTATTTCTCCCCCCTGTGGAGGCCACGCTTCTTTCCAACGCGGAAAATAAGCATTTCGTGCTGGATATGGGTCGCGAGGTGGTGGGTCCCTGCACCCTTTCCTTCTCTTCTCCCGTAGCGCAGAGCCTGCTCGTTTCCTGGGGTGAGCATCTCACTGACGGCCACGTCAGCCGCATCATCGGTGCGCGGGATTTCAGCTTTGACTACCGTGCCAAGGCGGGCGAAAACGACTTCACCAATTATCTTCTGCGCCTCGGTTGCCGCTATCTGGAGATCGACTGCGAGAAGCCCATCGAGCTGCACTGTGCCAGCATCATTCCCCAGATCTACCCCGTGGGCGACAAGCCCGCAAAGCTGCAAAGCGCGGAGGATCAGCGTATCTACGACCTGTGCCTGCGCACACTTCATCTTTGCATCATGGATCGCTACGTGGACTGCCCCTGGCGTGAGCAATGCCTTTACGCCTTCGACTCCCGCAACCAGATGCTGTTCGGCTACTACGGCCTTGAGGGAGGCAATGCGGAATATGCCCGCGCCAACATCCTGCTGATGAGCAAGGATCGCCGTCAGGACGATCTCCTTTCCATCTGCTCTCCCTGCGGTGTAAATATGACCATCCCCTCCTTCTCGCTGCACCATGTGCTACAGACAGAGGAGTATCTCCGCCACACCGGAGATGTCACCCTGCCGCTTGAAACCTACGACAAGCTCTCCGCTATTCTCGGCGCGTTCCTTGCCCGGGAAAAGGACGGCCTCATCTGTGCCTTTGAGGAAAAGCCTCACTGGAACTTCTACGACTGGTCGCCCCACAGCGACGGCGGGTACGCAAAAGCCAATCCCGGTGCCCCCGACGGCGTGCTGAACACGCTGACAGTGCTGGCACTGGACGCCTTTGAAAGCATCTGCAAGAAGATTGGTAAGCCCTTCCCCTTCCCGGGGCGGGCAGAGCGCATCCGCCGCGCCACCCACGACGCCTTCTACTGCAAGGAGGAGGGGTGTTTTTCCATGTCGAAGGGCGGTAACGTTTGCACCGAGATCGTCAACATTCTGGCCGTCCTCTCGGACGTTGCTACCGCCGAGGAGCGCACCCACATCGCTGCCGCGCTGCAGGAGGGCAAGCTGATCCCCTGCGCACTGGCCGTCAAGCTTTACAAATACGAGGCTCTGCTGAAGGTCGACGAGCCACGCTACCGCGATTTCATCCTTTCGGATATCCGCGCCGACTACGGCATGATGCTGACAAACGGCGCTACCTCCACGTGGGAGACCATCAAGGGACGGGAAGACTTCCTGAACGCGGGAAGCCTGTGCCACGCGTGGACGGCTACGCCCATCTATATCTTCCATAAGCTTGGTATGGTAAAATAAAAATTTTTATAAAAAGGAGAACTACACTATGGCAAACCGTTTTATGCTCAACGAGACCTCTTACCACGGTAAGGGAGCCATCGAGAACATCCCCGCCGAGATCAAGGCAAGAGGCCTCAAGAAAGCTTTCGTCTGCTCTGACCCCGACCTCATCAAGTTTGGTGTGACCGGCAAGGTGACCGCTCTGCTTGACCGAGAGGGCATTGCCTACGAGCTCTACTCCAACATCAAGCCCAACCCCACCATCGAGAACGTACAGACCGGCGTTGCCGCCTTCAAGGCCGCAGGCGCGGACTGCATCGTTGCCATCGGCGGCGGCTCCTCCATGGATACCGCAAAGGCCATCGGCATCATCATTACCAACCCCGAGTTTGAGGACGTACGGAGCCTTGAGGGCGTTGCCCCCACCAAAAAGCCCTGCGTACCCACCATTGCTGTCCCCACTACCGCCGGCACTGCCGCAGAGGTTACCATCAACTACGTGATCACCGACGTGGAGAAAAAGCGCAAGTTCGTGTGCGTTGATCCTCACGACATTCCCGTTGTGGCTGTTGTTGACCCCGATATGATGGCCTCCATGCCCAAGGGCCTCACCGCCTCCACCGGTATGGACGCGCTCACCCACGCCATTGAGGGCTACATCACCCTGGGCGCTTGGGAGCTTTCCGATATGTTCCACATCAAGGCCATTGAGATCATCGCCCGCAGTCTGCGCGGTGCCGTTGCCAACACCGACGAGGGTCGCGAGGGCATGGCGCTCGGTCAGTACGTGGCCGGCATGGGCTTCTCCAACGTCGGTCTTGGCGTTGACCACTCCATGGCGCACACCCTTTCCGCTTATTACGATATGCCCCACGGTAAGGCCTGCGCCACCCTGCTGCCCTGCGTGATGGAGTTCAACGCCCCCGCCACCGGCGAGAAGTACCGCGAGATCGCCCGCGCTATGGGCGTGAAGGGCGTAGATGATATGACCCAGGACGAGTACCGTAAGGCCGCTGTCAACGCTGTAAAGCAGCTGGCTGAGGATGTGGGTATCGTTTGCTCCCTGAAGGGCGTGCTGAAGGAGGAGGATATTCCTGCTCTTGCCCGCGACGCTTACAATGACGCTTGCCGCCCCGGCAACCCCAGAGACATCTCTGAGACCGAGATCGCAGAGCTTTACCGTTCTTTGATGTAAGAGATTACGGAAAAGAAAGGGAACCCGCTTTGAAAGCGGATTCCCCTTCTTTTTTTCTTCGCATCCGCGAAAAACAAATTCACTTTCCCCTCCCTAAAACCTAAAAAAGAAAAAGCTTTTGATATTGGCGACGATCAGAGTTAGCATAGTCATAATATCACATTTTGTGATAAATGTCAATATCTCAAAGCGTGATATGTTAAAATATTTTTATAAAGAAATAGCAAGGAGGGGTGCTATGCGTATCCGGGATCTGAGGGAGGATCACGATCTGACGCAAAAGGCTGTTGCGGATTACTTGCACATCCGACAAAACACCTATTCGCAATACGAAACCGGTCAGCGCCAGCTCCCGCTGGAGTGTCTGATCGCACTGGCGCGGCTCTACCAAACCTCCACCGATTACATTCTCGGTCTGACCGACAAAAAATAACCGTAACAGAAAATTGGGAGCGCGACGGTGTTTGGCTTTGCCTAAGAACTTAGCCGAATTTCTGTCTGTCATCCAAAGCATAAATATCAGCATGCCTTTTCCCGGTGGGGGAAGAACTCGAAAACGAGTTCTTCTGTATTTTCCCTGCGTGTCATCCTGAGCGGAGTCCGCCCGAGATTCCACCTTCGCTTCGCTCGGTGCTGCTTCGCAGTTCGACTTCGCTGCGCTTCGCTCAGAATGACACGGGCGGACGCAGTCGAACCCGTAGGGCGAACGGCTTTGCCGTTCGGATCTCGCAGGGAAAGTGGAATCTGCCCGAAGACATTAAAACAATTCGGGAGCGCGACGGTGTCGCGCTCCCAATTTATTTATTTTGTCTTTTTCCTGATATTCACAAGCCTGAGCACAGCGGGGCTGAGCACGATGTTGGTGATCAACTCAAATACGAAATTGAGGCCCACAAAGAACACCATCAGATAGGCAAAGACGGTCACGCTTTCGCCTGCGGCCATCTCCTTGACGGCATCCAGAAAGAAGGTCACCGATCCGAGCAGAAAGATACCGGTATTCACAACAGGACAAACGACGGCACTGGCCAAAACGGCCACGTAGCGGTTCACGCGCTCCAGCAGCCTGTACACAAGACCGGCGCAGAAGCCTGCCATAATGCCCTTGACCATCACGGTAATGATGGTGCCGGGAATGCTGAGGCCAAGCCAGAAGGCCGCATCTGCCGTCATAAAAAAGACCGCGCCCGAAACGCCACCCAGCCATGCACCTGCAGCGGGGCCGCACAGTGCGGCACCAAGCACCACGGGGATCAGCGTCAGCGATACGGAGGCAAGACTGCCGATTTTGATGAAGCCGCCGAAATAGGCCAGCACAGCCACGATGGCGGTCAGCAGCGCGAGAAGCACCAGCTTCTTTGTCTGCTCACTTCTTTGGTTTGCAACTTTCATAAAGGCTCCTTACTGTCGTCCCACTCTCGCAGGTACGGCGAAAAATGTATTTGATACACGGGTGCTTCCTGCGTAGGATCCGCAAGCGGTATCCTCGCGCACGCCGAGTGATCCAAAATTATTTCTGATTCAGCCGATAAATAGCCGAAAGGCCATAAAGGGTCAGATCAGGCACATGGACAGTGCTTTTGGGCAAATAGGGCAGCAGTCGCTCCGCAAGACCGCCCGTGACTGCCAGCGCGGTACCCGCAGGGAGAGAGAGCATTTTGCGATACTGCTCCGCAAGGCCGGAAACCGCCAACGCCTCACCGCGGATGACCCCCGCCCGCATGCAGTCAGCGGTGTTTTTTCCGAGAGGCGAAACCGTATCCTCGGCTGAAAGACCGGGCAGCAGCTCCGCGCTGTGCAGCGCGTTCAGTGACATCTGAATGCCCGGACGGATACAGCCGCCCTGCAGAGCGCCTTTTTCATCCACAGCAATCACAGTGGTGGCGGTGCCGCAATCCACAATGATCGCGGGGGCACCCACCTTGACCAGCGCACCCGCCGCGTTGGCCACAAGATCTGCCCCCAGCTCGGCGGGGTCGTTGACCCGAATAGGAAAGCCGGTTTTAATACCGGGGCCAACGGTCAGGATCGGCAAAGACAGCAGCTTTTTCAGTGCGGTGCCGATCCACTCGGTCACAGAGGGCACCACGGAAGCAAGCACGATGCCGTCGATCACCGAAGGGACGATTCCCTTCTCCTCCAGCAGCAGTCGCAGCAGCAGGGCATATTCGTCCGTAGTACGATGCGGCTCCGTGGCGATACAAAGCGTGTGAGCAAGGCACCCGTCCTCGAAAAGCCCCACGTGAATATTGGTGTTACCGACATCGACCGCAAGCAGCATCGGCGCGCCCTCCCCTTGGTATTTCTTGATACGAGTATACCACATTTTCACCGAAAAGGCAACGGGTTTGACGGAAAATATTCCGTTTTTGTATTTGATCGGTTCAATTTTGACTTTTTAGTGTTTCAAGTGCTTGTCACCGGTGCCTCTTTCTGCTATAATAAAGGCTCAAAGAGCAGTACGCCGCCGCTTCCCGTGCCTTTCGTTGTTTTGCGCAAATCTCCGGTTCTTTTTTGTTGATTACATCCAAAAATAATGACGGAAATTTGAACTTTTCCGCAAGCCGGTTGCAAAAGAACGAACTTACTGCTATAATATATATATTATTATCCAAGGAGGATACTTATGAAAAGCAAAAACACCATGATCCGGCTGCTCTCCCTGCTGCTTGTAACCCTGACGGTGATGAGCATGCTGGTTGCCTGCAAGCCCGATACCCCTGACACCCCCGACACCCCCGGCAGCACCGACGGTTTCAATCCCGTGGTACGCTTTGCCGTAGCCAGTGACCTTCACCTGCGCGACGACAATAAGGGCGCCTATGACTTTGAGACCCGCGACCGCCTGGCCGCTCTCTACAACACTGCCTACGGCTACAGCGAGAAGCAGTCCTACGCCAAGCTGGACGGCGTCTTCCTCGTAGGCGACTTCACCCAGAACGGCTACGACGACGAGGAGATGAAGGATTTCTTCAACTACGTCAAGGAAAACACCAAGGATGGCACGGTTTCCAAGTCCATCCTCGGCAACCACGAGTTCTACGAGACCGCCAGCGACAAGAACTCTCAGGAATACAAGGACAAGTACCCCAACGGCTTCTACGATCACCGTTACACCCCCGAATCCATCGCGGGCACCTACGCCAACTTCCTGAAGTACAGCGGTAACAAGTCGGTTGACGAGCATATCGTCATCAACGGCTACCACTTCATTTTCATGGCAATGGATCTCTACAAGAAATCCTCCTATGAATACTACAGCGATGACCAGCTGGATTGGCTCCGCGAGCAGCTGCAGGCAGCGGCCGCTGACGACGCCACCGGCAAGAAGCCCATTTTCGTATTCCAGCACATTGGCGCCAAGGGCACGGCTCTCGGCACCGGCGGCGGCGACAAGAATCTGGGCGCCATCCTTTCCGAGTATCCTCAGGTAGTGGACTTCTGCGGTCACTCCCACTCCCCCCTCACCGATCCCCGCTCCATCTGGCAGGGCGACTACACGGTGCTGAACACCGGCTCCCTTGCTTATCTCGGCATTCCGATCGCCGGTCACCCCACCTACAATGCCTCCGGCGTAGCAGCTACCGATCAGTTCGGCGGCTGGGCCACCGGTGATATCGAAAATTCCCTGCGCACCGGCGGCATGTACTACATCATTGAGTTGGATGCCAACAACGTGATGCGCGTGGTGATCTATGACCTCGTCAATAATCAGGTCTACGGCGAGCCCATCATCATCGATTCCGTTGGCCAGCCCGACAAATTCACCTTCACCGACGACCGCAAGCGTGCCGCTGAAAAGCCTGCCTTTGCAGAGGATGCCAAGATGGAGGTTCTGACCGTTGGTGAGACCTACGCCACCATCAAGATCCCGCAGGCAACCGCCGGCGCCACCACTCAGAACTACCGCTGTGACGTTTACATCGGCAACAGCAAGAAGGATAGCATTTACCGCCTTTCCGGCTCCTATCTCGGCGCCGGCATGCCCGATTTCGTGACCCTGCCTCTGACGGGTCTGCGCCGCGGCACCACCTACACCGTCAAGGTCAGCCCCGTCAGCGACTGGGCCAAGGTAGGCGGCCTTCTGGAGATCTCCTTCACCACCAAGACGGCCGCGGATGATCCCTCCCCCGACTATTTCTCCATTCGGTTCAACGAGGATGGCACGGCCATCAACGCCAACACGACGATGGCGCTGGACGCCATCGGCAAGGGCGCGCCCAAGGTAGAGTTTGATGACGACCTCAAGCAGTACGTAGGCGTGTTTGACGGCAAGAGCGGCTTCCGCTTCCCGATGTACCACAACTACGCTTCGCTGGAGGACGGCTTTACCATGGAGTGCTACGTCAATCTGGAGTACACCACCACCACGCCGTGCCTGATGTCGAATCAGCATTCTGCCGGCTTCGGCTTTGAGCTTGTAGACGGTAACATCGTTTACTACCATCACAACGGCTCCTCCTGGATCAAGCCCAGCGCCCCCATGAGCTTTAACCGTTGGGTACATCTGGTTTCCGTATTCGACGGCAGCACCGTGAAGCTCTACGTGGACGGCGAGCTGAAGAGCACCAAGACCTGCAACAAGCTGAGCATCCCCTCCGCTGCAGCGCAGTATCTGGTGATCGGCGGTGACGCCAACCAGTACGAGGGTCAATTCTTCATGAGCGGCAAGATCGCCGTTGCCAACATCTACTCCGACGTACTTACCGTAACGCAAGTGAACGCACTTTACAACGCGCTCCTGGACTAAAACCGCACATCGCAACACCCGCTTTGCCCCTTCGGGGCAGGGCGGGTGCTTTTTGTTCACAAATTCCTCGTTTTTTTCACCGAAAACAAGCCCTCGCTTTTGTGCAAATAAAACGAAAAATATGAGCAATATTTGAACTTTTTTACGCAATACTTGAAATCCATATGTTATATTGTTATAATGGCGTTAACAGAATGTGTGCATTCTGTGAATGCATATTTCAAGGCATTTCATTTTATGGCGACACCAACCGGCTGCCGCAAAAGGAGGAACCTATGAAAACAACCCTGCTGAGGCTTTTGGCACTTGTATTGATGATCTGCATGCTGCTGCCTATGGCCATTGCCTGTAAGACCCCCGAGGAGCCTGAGATCCCTGGTGAAAATCCGCCTGCGGGTGACGGAGGCGGCAATGAGGGCGATGGAGGCGGTTCTGTTGAGGACACCTTTGAGCCGGTGCTCCGCTTCCTTGTGACCAGCGACCTGCATCTGCGCACCACCTCCAACGACTACCAGAGCTACGAAACACTGCAGAAGCTGTTCAGCACTGCCTACGCCTACAGTGAGGCGCAGAAATACAATAAGCTGGATGCCGTTTTCTTTGCCGGTGACTTCACCCAGAACGGTGCCGCCACCGAGCTTGAAAAGTTCTTTAATTACGTAAAGGAAAACGCCAAGGACGAAACCACCGTACGCGCGGTGCTGGGTAACCACGAGTACTGGGAATCCGGCGCCAAGTACCGCGCTGAGGAAAACAACAACCGCTACGGTCCCAAGTCCATAGCGGAAACCGAGGCCAAGATGCACACCTACGGCGGCGACGCCTACGAGGAGATCGACGTCCATCTGGTGATTGGCGGCTATCACTTCCTCGCTCTGAACATGGATATGTACGACGGCACCGCCGCACTGGCCACCAAGTTCAGCGCCCAGAAGCTGGCGTGGTTGGAAACCGAGCTTGCCAAGGCCGCCGCTGATGATCCCACCGGTAAGAAGCCCATCTTCGTCTTCCAGCATATGCCCGCTACCGGTACCGTCAACGAAACCGGCGCACATACCCCCGACGGCTCCCGCAAGTCCAGCGACGACAATCTGGAGGCCATCTTCAACCAGTATCCGCAGGTGGTGGACTTCGCCGGTCACACCCACTGCCCCATTACCGACCCCCGCTCCATTTGGCAGGGTGGCTTTACGGCTATTAACACGGCGTCCCTCGCCTATTTGGGCGTCCCGATCATGAATCACCCCACCTACAGTAAGAAGAACGTGGTCGCACTGGACAACAAGGGCTCTTGGGCCTACGGTGACATTGAGACCTCCGTGCGTAACGCCAAGCTTTACTACTTCGTTGAGGTCAACGCCGAGAACGAGCTGCGCCTTGTGATCTACAATCTGGCAAGCGAGAGCGTGCTGATGACCATCGACATCGGCGGCGTGGGCGACACCTCCAAGTTCACCTTCACCAAAAACCGCAAGCTGCGCTCCGAAGCCCCCGTCTTCCCCGCAGGTGCCGCACTGAAGGCAACCACCACGACCACCACCAGCGTGATCCTTGATATCCCGCAGGCCTCCTGCCCCGACACCGTCAACAACTATCGCTGTGACGTATACAAGGGTGACCAGCTTGTCAAGTCGGTTTACCGTCTGGCCTGCCAGTATCTGGGCAGTGCCGCGCCCGCAGTGATCACCGCACCCATTACAGGTCTCACCCCCGGCGCTACCTACACCGTGAAGGTGACTCCCGTCAATACCTGGGGCATCGAGGGCGAGTCCCCCCTGAGCATCACCATTACCACCAATTCTCTAGAAGGCCCCCTGAAGGCCGACCTCTTCTCCTTCGGCTTCGATGCCGACGGCAACGCCGTCAACACGCTGGACGGTAAGCCTCTGGCCATCACCGGCAATCCCACCGTTGCAACCGACGCGACGTTCGGCGGCAAGGTAGGCGTGCTGAACGGCAGCAGTGCATGGCGCTTTGAGGATATGCCCAATTTCTACGACCTGATGTCCGGCGGCTTCGCTCTGGAGGCCTACGTTTACCTCGATACAAAGCCCACCTCCGGATACGTGGATCTGGTCTCCAATCAGCAGGGCGGCGGCTTCGGCTTTGAGCTGAAGACCGGCGGCAAGCTCTACTTCTACTGCCACGACGGCAGCGGGTATCAAAAGCCCGTCACCACCGTCACCACCGGTGAATGGATCCATCTGGTCGGCGTATTCAACGGCTCCAAGGTCTACATCTATATGAACGGCGATCTGATCGATTCCGTCGACGCCGGATCTACCCTGAAGCCTCCCTCTGCCGACGCACAGTACCTCTGCATCGGCGGCGACTCCGACGAGAATACGGGCACGTCCTTTATGACCGGTAAGATCGCCGTAGCAAATCTCTACTCCTTCGCTCTTGACGATGCGATGGTCGCAGAGCTGTATGCAAAATACTGATCATTAGCCAAGAGGGAGATATCCGTCCCCCTCTTGCCGAATCCAACAGGGGCGGGCCACAGCCCGCCCTGTTTTGAAAGGAGCAATTATGAAAATCGTTGCCTTAAAGCTTGTTTCGCTATTGCTGTTGCTTTGTATGCTGTTGCCCTTGACGATCGCCTGCAAGCCCGCTTCCTCCGGCGTTGCCATTGGCGACAACGGCAACTGGTTTATTGACGGTGTGGACTCCGGCATCCCCGCCAAGGGCGCCGACGGCACCAAGATCACCGTGGGTGATAACGGCAACTGGTTCCTCGACGGCGTGGATACCGGCATTGCCTCTGCCGGCAAGGTCGGCGCACCGGGCGCCGACGGTACCAAGATCACCATCGGCACGAACGGCAACTGGTTCCTCGACGGCATTGACACCGGCATTTCCGCCTCTGCCACCGCCAGCACCGTAGTCACCATTGGCCCCAACGGCAACTGGTTCCTTGACGGTGTGGATTCCGGCACCTCTGCCACCGGCCCTGCCGGTCCCGCAGGCCCGCAGGGCCCCGCGGGTGCTGACGGTTCCGCCGGCGCGCTGGGTACCAAGATCACCATCGGTGAAAATGGAAACTGGTTCCTCGACGGCGTGGACAGCGGCATTTCCGCTAAGGGCGAAAATGGCGCACCGGGTGCTGACAGCACCAAGGTCACCATCGGCGCGAACGGCAACTGGTTCCTTGACGGTGTAGACTCCGGCGTACCCGCCAAGGGTCAGAACGGTACCCCCGGCGCACCCGGTAAGGACGGCAAGGATGGCACCAAGATCACCATCGGCGCAAACGGCAACTGGTTCCTTGACGGCGTGGATTCCGGTGTATCTGCCACCGGCTCCCTTCCCCCCGCTGCTCCGGGCGGAGACAGCACCACCTTCACCCCCGTGCTCCGCTTCCTTGTGACCAGCGACCTGCACCTGCGCACCACCTCCAATGACTATCAGAGCTACGATATTCTGCAAAAGCTCTACAGCACCGCTTACGCTTACAGCGAGGCGCAGAGCTACAATAAGCTGGACGGCATCTTCTTTGCCGGTGACTTTACGCAAAACGGCTCTACGGAGGAGATGACCAAGTTCTTTGACTTCGTGAAAAACAACACCAAGGCCGGTACCACCGTCCGCGCCATTCTCGGCAACCACGAGTACTGGGAATCCGGCGCCAAGTACCGCGCTGAGGAGGGCACCCGCTACGGCCCCAAGTCCATTGCGGAGACCTACGAAAAGCTGATGACTCTGGGCGGCTACAGCAGCGTGGACACGCACATCACCATTGGCGGCTTCCACTTTATCATCCTCAATATGGACCGCTATAACGATGACTACACCGGCTCCAAATTCAGCCCCGAAAAGCTTGCTTGGCTGGATGCCGAGCTTGCCAAGGCTGATGCTGCGGATCCCACCGGCACCAAGCCCATCTTCATCTTCCAGCATATGCCCGCTACCGCCACCGTTAATAAGGCGGCGCAAAGCGCTAGTGACGACTATCTGGAGGCTATTTTCGAGAAATACCCCCAGGCCGTAGACTTCTCCGGTCACACCCACCGTCCCATCACTGATCCCCGCTCCATCTGGCAGGGCGGCTACACGGCCATCAATACCGCTTCCCTTGCCTACCTTGGCACCTACATCAACAATCACCCCACCTACGATACCAAGGCCGTCGTCGCCACCAACAATGCCGGCTCCTGGGCCTACGGTGACATTGAAACCGGTGTACGCAACGCAGTGCTTTACTACTTTGTTGAGGTCAATGCCGCCAACGAGGTACGTCTGGTGGTCTACAATCTGGCCAGTGAAAGCGTGCTGATGACCATCAACATCGGCGCCGTGGGCGATACCGATACCTACCGCTTCACCGAGCAGCGCAGATACGGCTCCGAGACTCCCTACTTCCCTGCAGGCTCCAAGCTGCAGCTGACCGGACAGAGCAGATCCTCCCTTTCGATGATGATCCCTCAGGCGATATGCTCCGAAACCGTCAATAACTACCGCTGCGAGGTCTATCAGGGCACAAAGCTGGTGACCACGGTCTACCGTCTTGCCTGCCAATATCTCGGCTCCGAGGCGCCGGATCAGATCAGCCTGCCCATCAGCGGCCTTGAGCCCGGCACCACCTATACCGTGAAGGTGATCCCTGTCAGCACCTGGGGCAAGGAGGGCACGCCGCTCACCATGACTGCCTCCACCACCAGCCCCACCGAAATGCTCACCCCTGATATTTTCTCGTTGAAGATCAACGCCGACGGCACGGCTGTGAACGCGCTGACCGGCGCGGCGCTTGCCACCACCGGTACCCCCACCGTGAAGCAGGATGCGACCGTGGGCGGCTACGTGGGCGTGTTTGACGGCAGCAGCGCATGGCGCTTTGAGGATATGGGTCTCCATTACGAAAAAATGGAAAGCGACTTCTCCTTTGAGACCTACGCCTACGTCAGCTTCATTCCCTCTGGCTCCTACGTGGATATTGCCTCCAACCAGGAGTCCGGCGGCTTCGGCTTCGAGCTGAAATCCAGCGGCATCGTGTATTTCTACTGCAACGACGGCTCCGGCTATGTCAGACCCGGTGTCACGCTTCCCGCAGGCGAGTGGGTGCATCTGGTAGGTGTGCTCAGTGGCAATACCGTCAAGATTTACATGAACGGCGTGCTGAAGGACACCCAGACCGCCTCCGGCTCGTTCAAGCCTCCCGCTGCCGGCGCGCAGTACCTCTGCATCGGCGGTGACTCTGATTCCGGCACGGGCGGTGCCTTCATGACCGGCATGATCGCCTCCGTCAATTTGTACTCCGAGCCCCTCTCGGCGGCAGAGATCCTCGCACTTTACGAAAAATACTGAAAACATCAAGATTGCCGCGCCGCCGGGCGGCGCGGCAGATAAGGAGTAAATTATGAAACGCAGAATCATTCAGCTGCTTTCCCTGATGCTCTTTGTTTGTATGCTGCTGCCTCTGGCAGTTGCCTGCAAGCCCGCCTCCTCCGGCGTTACCATCGGTGACAACGGAAACTGGTTCATAGACGGTGTGGACTCCGGTGTGCCCGCCAAGGGCAAGGATGGCACCAAGGTCACCATCGGCGAAAACGGCAACTGGTTCCTCGACGGTGAGGATACCGGTATTTCTGCCGCAGGCAAGGATGGTGCCAACGGCGCTGACGGCACCAAGGTGACCATCGGCCCCAACGGCAACTGGTTCCTTGATGGCATCGACACCGGCATTTCTGCCAAGGCCAAAAACGGCACCGTAGTCACCATTGGTAGCAACGGCAACTGGTTCCTTGACGGTGTGGACTCCGGCACCCCCGCCACCGGCCCCGCCGGTCCTGCCGGCCCGCAGGGCCCCGCAGGCGCTGACGGCTCTGCCGGCACGCTGGGCACTGCCATCACCATTGGCGCGAACGGCAACTGGTTCCTCGACGGAGTAGACTCCGGTATTTCCGCCAAAGGCGAGAACGGTGCGAACGGTAAGGACGGCACCAAGGTGACCATTGGCGCGAACGGCAACTGGTTCCTCGACGGCGTGGATTCCGGTGTGCCCGCCAAGGGTCAGAACGGTACCCCCGGCGCACCCGGTAAGGACGGTAAGGACGGCACCAAGATCACCATCGGCGCAAACGGCAACTGGTTCCTTGACGGTGTGGATTCCGGCGTATCCGCCAGCGGTACCCTTCCCCCTGCCACTCCGGACGACGGCGACAACGATGACACCGATACCGACACCTTCGTACCTCTGCTCCGCTTTGCCGTAGCCAGCGACCTACACACCAGAGCGGATAGCGAAAATTTTGACACCCGCGAGCGCCTGGATGCCTTCTATACCACTGCCTACGCATTTTCGGAATCCCAGAGCTACAACAAGCTGGACGGCATTTTCGTGGTCGGTGACTACACCCAAAACGGCCGCCCTACCACCGAGCTCGCCAAATACTACGACTACGTCAATGCCAATACCAAGGCGGGCACCATTTCCCGTGCCGTCATCGGTAACCACGAGTTTTACGCCACCGCAAGCGACCGAAACTCCGCCGAATACAAGGAAAAATACCCCAACGGCTTCTACGATTACCGTTACACGCCCGAATCCATTGCGGGCACTCACGCCAACTATACCCAATACAGCGGCTATAGCAACGTGGATGATCATTTTTCCATTAACGGCTATCACTTCATCATCGTTGCTATGGATCTCTACAAAAAATCCTCCAACGAGTTCTACAGCGCCGAGAAGCTGGCCTGGCTGAAGACTGAGCTGCAGGCTGCCGCCGCGGACGACCCCACCGGCACCAAGCCCATTTTCGTATTTGAGCATATCGGCGCTAAGAATACCGCGTACGGCACGGGCGGTGCGGATAAGAATCTTGGCGGTGTGCTGGACGACTTTCCTCAGGTAGTGAACTTCTCCGGGCATTCCCATTATCCGCTCACCGACCCCCGTTCCATTTGGCAGGGTGAGTTTACCGCCATCAACACCGGTACGCTGGCCTATATCGGAACCGACATCGTAGGCCATCCCGACAACGCAACCGGACGTGCCACCAACACCACCGGCGGCTGGATCAAGGACGGCTCCGAGTCCGGTCTTCGCACCGGCGGTATGTACTACCTCATTGAGGTAGATGCCAAGCACGCCATCCGTGTGTACATTTACGACCTGTTCTCCAACAAGCTTTACGGCGAGCCGATCTACATCGGCAACGTGGGCGATCCCAGCACCTACACCTTCACCGATGCCCGCGCAATCAACGCTGAAAGGCCTTATTTCGCCAGCGGCGCTGCCCTCACCGTACCCGCCGTCACCTCCAATAGCGCCATGGTGCAGATCCCGCAGGCCATCTGCAAGGATTCCGTTAACAACTACCGCGTAGAGCTTTATTACGGTAATTCCCTTGTGAAGACCGAGTACCGCCTCGCCTGCGCCTTCCTTGGCGGCGATGCGCCCAAGTACATTTACGCTCCCTTCACCGGACTCGATGCCGGCAAAACCTACACCGTGAAGGTCTACGCCGTCAGCCCCTGGGCAAAGGAAAGTGTGGCGCTGACCACCACCTTCAACACCCCCAATGCTGCCGCGGCCAAGACCACCGCGCACATTCTCTCCGTGCAGTTCAACACTGACGGCACGGCGATCAACACCGTTGACGGCGCTACGCTGATGAACACTGAGGCAACCCCCACGGTGAAGTACGACAGCACGCTGAAGCGGAACGTGGCCACCATGAACGGTGACGGCGCATTCGTTTACGGCGACCTTGCCAACTGGTATGATCTGATCAAGACCGGCTTCACGCTGGAGACCTACGTTTATTTTGAAGAAAAGCCCACCGGCAGTTATTTCGATGTGGTTTCCGCGCAACAGGGCGGCGGCTTCGGCTTCGAGTACAAAAGCACAAACAACGAAATGCAATTCCTCTGCCACACCGGCTCCTCCTACGAGCGTGTTGGTGTCACGATGACAAACGGCCAGTGGGTACACCTGGCAGCCACCTTTGACGGCACCTTCTTGAAAATCTATCTCAACGGCGTGGAGAAAAAATCTCTTACCACTACGAATCACGAGATGGTGCTTTCCGGCAGTCTTGACGCGCAATACCTTGTTATCGGCGGTGACACCGTGACCGGCAACATTGCCGACAACTATATGAAGGGCAAGATCGCCGGCGTGGAGCTTTACGCAGGCGCCTTGTCCGCCACCGAGATTCTTGCTCACTATAACGAATACTGATTCCCTTACAATGCTTTTGCGGAGGGGAGCTCCCCCTCCGCTTTTTGGAGAGTGCTATGAAAAAATCTGCTTTTGTAAAGATCCTCACCGCGCTGCTGGCGCTTTTGCTGCTGTCATCCGCGCTTGTGAGCTGCCAAAAGCCCGCTCCGACGCCGCCGACAGGTGACGGAACCCCGCCCGCCAGTGACGGCACTACACCCGGAGAAGATACAACGCCCGATCCCACCGAGGGCTTCTTGCCGATTCTGCGCTTTGCCGTCGCCAGCGACGTGCATTTTGTAGACGAGGCCTGCGTTCGTGACGAAAAGCTGCAAAAAATGTTTGCCGACGCCTACGCCTACAGCGAGGCGCACGAAAGCTACAACAAGCTGGACGGCGCGTTCTTTGCCGGCGATCTGGTAGACAAGGGAACTCCCCTGTCCATGGAACGCTTCTTCACTGCTCTTGCCACTCACGCAAAGGAGGGCACGGTGACTCGCGCCGTCATCGGCAATCACGAGTTCTACCACGATGCGGGAAACACCGTGGCCAATTTCCTTACTGCCTCCGGCTATGAAACCGCAGACGCGCATCTGGTGGTGGGTGGATACCATTTTATCCTGCTGAATCCCGACCGAAACGGCAATGGCTACAGCGAGGAAAAGCAGATCTGGCTTGCCGCTCAGCTTTCCGCTGCCGCCGCAGAGGATCCTACCCAAAAAAAGCCGATCTTCGTCTTTCAGCACCATCACGTCAGCGATACCGCTTACGGCAGCGCTGATACGTGGGGAGTGCCCGACCTTTACGGCGTGCTGTCGCAATATCCGCAGGCAGTAGACTTTTCCGGCCACTCTCACTTTCCCATCAACGATCCCCGCTCCATCTGGCAGGGCACCTTTACCGCCCTCAATACCGCCTCGCTGAAGGGACTGGAGATGGATCTCATCGGCGTTGCCGAGGAGAAGATCTTCCCCACTGATGCTGAAGGCGGCTGGAGCAGCAGCTCTGCCGGCCGCGCCGACGGCGGACAGTATTATATCGTGGAGGTCGACGCTCAAAACCGCCTGCTGATCAGAGCCTTTGACATCGTCAGCGGCACCGAGGTCATAACTCCTCTTCTCCTGGAGGAGCTTGGTGATGCCGGCAAATTCACCTATACCAGCAAGCGCGCCGAAACGGAAAAGGCCCCCGCCTTCGCCGTCGACGCCACCGTAGAGCTGATCAGCTCCGCTGCCACCTTTGCAAAATTCCGTTTTCCCCGTGCCACCAATGGTTCTTACGTGCAGAGCTATCGCTGCGAGGTATATGCCGGCACGCGTCTTGTGAATACCGTATATCGCTTGGATTGCGGTTTTCTTTTCCCCGCACCGGATACCGTTACCCTGCCACTCACCCACCTGCTTCCCGACACCGTGTATCTGATCAAGGTCTATCCTGTCAGTGCCTGGGCTAACGAGGGAGAGCCGCTGATCTTTGACTTTAAGACCGACGCGAGTGCTTCCGTTACTGATATTCAGGTCTTCTCCATCCGATATGAGGAGAACGGCAAGGCAACGGATACCATTTCCGGTCAGCAGCTGCTTTACACCGCCACTCCCACCACGGTGTATGACGAAGCGCTTGCACAGTACGTTGGCGTCTTTGACGGCACCTATGCCTATGAGTATCACGATTTTCACCTGTTTTACGAGATGCTGGATGAATCCGTGAGCTTTGAGACCTATATTAAAATTCAAGCCACTCCCACCTCCGGCTACGTCAATCCCCTGTCCAATCAGGAGGGTGGCGGCTACGGCTTTGAATATACCTCCGGCAAGGATATGTGCTTCTACATCAACGTGAAGGGGCAATATTACAATGTCAGAACAAAGATCGAGGAGAACGAATGGCTGCATTTGGTTGCCACCTACAACAGCGAGGAGCTGGTACTTTACGTAAACGGTATTGCGGTCGATACGCTGGAGCTCACCGGTCCCGTTAAGCCACCCAGCGGCAAGGCCACTTACCTCTCTATCGGCGGCGACTCCTCCAAAACAAAGAGCAGCAATCTCACCACCTGTACTATGGCTACAGCCAACGTCTACGCCAAGGCGCTGACGGCACAAGAGGTGGCAGAGCTCTATAAGCCCTACAGTAAATAAAACCAAAAAGACCGTAAGCCCATGGCTTACGGTCTTTTTGGTTTATAAAGGTATCAATGCCCACAGCCGGAGCAGCACCTGATAGAGCACAAAGAAAATAGCGCTATAGGCGATACGGTGATGCAACGCCCGTCGGAAAAAGGAGCGCAGGAAGGCGACCACATAGGTGATGGAAGCGGCAGTACCGAAGAGCAGCGCCAACACGGATAGCGTGGTATAAAAGGGCGCATAAACGGCAGTACCAAGGTATCCGCCCACACAAACCGCAAGCACTGCAGCCAAGGCCTCCAGCGCGGCCAGCACGTGCGGCAAAATATACTGTACGCTGCGGCGCTTGCCGTTGGGCTCACGGTGATGGCGCCAATGCACCACTACGCCGATGCCGAAGAGCAAAAACCAAAGGGAGCAAAGCATCAAAAGCGCAAGAAGGATGGTGGCCACGCTATAGGAGAGGTAGAAGGGCACGGGCAAGAACGATCTGCCGTCGGCAGCGGTAGCCACGGCCACCTCGCCCGCGTCATTCAGAAAAAACTGCACCTTGACGGTAGCATCGTCCCCCTCTGCCAGCGTGAATATACCGGGAGCCACCTGCTTCAGACGCATGTCCAAAAATTGCAGCGTGCCGTCGGCATTTGCCTCGGCCTTGCAGTTGCCGTTGGCGGTCTGAAAACGCCCCACAAAGGTGCGATTTTCGCCTGTGGCGGGGGCATAGACTCCCTCAAAAAGAGAAAGCTCGTACAGTCCATCCCCTGTGCCGGGAACTCGAACGGCGGTACCGGTGCAAAGAGTCGCCGGCAACGAGAGCAGGCTGTTTTCTGCCGTGTTGGTCAGCACCAACGCGGCGGTTTTCTCCCGTGCGTTAAAGGAAAGCGCCGCACCGTGAAAGCGAGTGCGCCCTACCCGGCAGGCTATACCGTTTTGAGAATCGAAGGCCAGCGAGGAGCCGCTGACGGCGCCGCTTTTTACCACCTCCAGCAACGCCTTGGGGGCGGAGTCAGAAAAGAGGTATGTGAGGAATTTCAGCAGATCCGCAGCGGTGGAAACCGCTCCGGTGGCCGGATAAAGGCCGGAATAGCTATTGCCACGCTCCGCACCCTCACGGAAATGTCGGTTCCCGATGGGTGTGTAGCCACAGGCGAGTCCCGATTGCTCCGTGCCGGGCAGGTGATAGGCGGTGGCGTTCATTTGCAGCGGAGCAAAAACGTATTGCTGCGCCAGCTCCTCAAAGGGGCACGCCGCTACCGTGGAAAGCACGTGGGCCGCCAGAGCTACGCCAAAGGCGGAATAAACGGCACAGGTATCAGGCGGGGCGATCTGATCGGGCACGTCGGCAGCAAGCGCCTCTGCAAGATCCTTAAAGCATTGGCTTTCACTTGCAAAATACAGATCGTGTATGCGGCCACCAAGCCCCGCTCTGCCAAGCAGCAGCTGACGCAGGGTGACGGCATAGGCGAGATCCAGCTTTTTCATAAAATCGGCGGGAAGATACGTAGCGATGTCCGCATCAAGATCTACCCTGCCCTCCTCGGTCAGCGCCAGCGCCACCACCGCCACAAAGGCGGAGGAAAGCTCGCCGAGCTCAAAGGGGGTATCCACCGTAACAGGCGTGCGCCCCACAAGATCTGCATAGCCAAAGCCCTCATATATGATGGGCGCGCCGTTTTTCAGAACCAAAACCGCGGCGCCCGGTGTTTCGGCGCCAAGAGCGGCATCCAGCGCCTGCTGCGCCGTGGCCACCATGGGATCTGTCGGTGTCGCTGCCGCTGCGGGGAACGCCGCACCCAAAATCAGCAGCACCGCCAGGAATAGGATATATATTCGTTTCATTTCTACCTCCCACCGGGGAAATGACGGAAAAATTTTTCTTAACATCATTAGTATAACACATTTCAGCACGTTTGGCAAGGGAAAAGAGGTGGGAAAGGTGGACTTTTCTCCGCAAAAAATGAGGGCTTTGTCCCTTTTTCGTCAAAGCTGCTACCGGAGATCGCCAAATGGGCGAACACAAAAAAAGGACGGGAGTTCGCACTCTCCCGCCCCGAGGGGTAAAAAATGAATTGCACGTTTCACACACACGCGGCCACTCCGCGCATTGAACTACCGTTTTATTTGTCTTCATTGTATCACAATTTATTCGATTTGTCAACTATCTGCACTCATTTTTGTGCAAATGGCACAATTAAAAGCATTTTAAAAGAAAAAATTGCCTCCCGCGGCAAAATTTTGCCGTGGGAGGCGGAACCAAAGTTCACACCGTTATGGCACATTTTGCCACAAGAGGCGTAAAATTTGTTTTCGTGCAAAATTGCCTTTTCAAACGCAAAAACGGTCGTAAAAGCTGAAAAATCCGTTTCTTTTTTGGAAAAGAAAAAAATTTTTTATTGGCGTGTCCGCAGCAGCGCCTCCAAAAGCATTGCCTCCGCCGCTTTGGCAGAGGGAGCGATCAGCGTTGCGCCGGCAGCGCGAGTGTGACCGCCTCCGCCAAAGATAGCGGCAACGGCTGCCACGTCAAAGTCTACGTTGGCGCGCATGGACACTCGATACGTGCCGGGAGCGTCGGTTTCGCGAATGGCGGCGGCAACTTCCACGCCGCACACACAGCGGGCCACGTCCACCAGCGTTCCAAGGTGCTCGTCCTTCAGGCCAAGGGTCTGTCGGAGCGCGTAGGGAAAGGTCAAAATGGCAATGCGACCGTTTTCGTAGAAATGCAGCCGTTCAAAGCCCGCCTTTTCCGCTGTCAGAAGTGACAGGGACTTTGCCTCGTAAAGCTGTCGGTTGATCTCGGCGGTATCAATGCCCTGCTCCAGCAGGAACGCGGCACAAAGATGTGTGGCCTTGGTGGTGTTGGAATAGCGGAAGCAGCCGGTATCGGCGCTGATGGCGCCATACAGCAACGTGGCCATTTGCCGCGTGATCGCCACGCCGGAGGCGCGGATCAGCTCCAGCACGATCTCGCCTGAGGCGGCAGCCTCGGGGCGTATATAATGATCGGTGAAGGGCGTACCGCTGCCATGATGGTCGATCATCAGCTGTACCCTGCCCTCCAGCATTGG
>SVTA01000015.1 GCA_015064005.1 Oscillospiraceae bacterium | reverse complement strand
TCCCCCCCCACGATAAACCCCAATTTATGGTTTCAAATATACATAAAAACAAGGAGCTGAGCCACGTTTAGTGACTCAGCCCCTTGTTTATTGCACCCGTTGTAAAAGATAGCTCTTTTTGGCAGGCGAATAGAAGGTAGGAGAAAATTCCTCTCCGGAAAAGAGGTCTACCCATCGGCTTCCCTGCGGCAGTGCGATGCACTGCTCCCCATCCTGCACGGTGTGCAGAAACAGGTGGCTTTCACTGGCATAGATCACCGCGTCCTGCTCGCTGTACACCCACACGCCCGCGCTGCGGTAAAACTCCCGCAGAGCGGAGGAGGTGACGTCGGCATTTTCCGCCGTGACGGTCAAAACGGGCAGCCCCGTCTGCCGGATGCGGCGACTATCCGGCGTCTCGCAGGGCTCCAACAGCACAAAAGCCCTGTAACGGTGTCGGATTTGATCAAAATCCGAGGTGAGATACAGATCGTAAGGCACGCCGGTCTTGCCCAGCGCCTCTCTGCTGTCATACAGCACTCGCTGGGTGGTGGGATCATCGTCAGCAAAGTGCGCCACCGCCCGCTCGTCAAAGAGCAAGGCAACCTCGGCGCGCCCCTCGGCAGGCAGATCCCGGGCAGCCACGCTGATCTCCCTTGCCCGTTGCATAAAGTCCATATAAGCAGGATCGGCAAACCAGCCGCCCCACATGTCGAACCACCAGCTGGCGTGCCCATGCACCAGCGCCCTCGCGAAGTGCATCTTAAGAATCTCCAGCGTGGTTTCCCTATCGGGGCCAAACCAAAGCGGTGACTGATAGCGCGGCAGATCGGAATAAGCCCTTGAAAGATGGGTACGGGTGTCGTTTTCGGAAAAATACAGCTTGCCGTGGAGCTTCAGGGAGTGCAGCGCCAGCATATAGGAATGGTTGCGCCCCGCTTCCCTTGTCTTGGCATACGATACGGGAGAGCAGATAAAGTCGATATCGGGGCACTCCAGCACCCGCTGTAGATCATTGTGGGTAAAACAGCGATAGCATTTTTCCAGCGTGTAGCCGTAAAAGGTGCCCACCACCAGCCGCCGGTCGGTAAGCGCCTTGACGCAGGCGGCAAATTGACAGATGCGAGCGGCCGTGATCTCCGAAAGATACCGGAAATATTCGTACTCACTATCCGCCCGCCCCTCGGCCACCTGCCGGGCAAAGCCCTCTCGCGAGCGCCGGCCAATGCCGCCCCGCTGGTCGTAGGAGAACCACTCCTCGGTATTGCCACCGGCAATCTGGTAACCGATGATATGGTCGCAGTAGTCGGCAGCCTCAATATGCGCGACGAACAGCCCCAGGAGCCGCTCCACCTCCGCCGCCCACAGATCGGAGGCAAAGCACACGCGACGGATATGGGGCAGCGTGGTCGGCCCTTGGTCGTTCAGCTCCTCCGGGTGCGCCGCCTCCCACTCCCGACTGAGCCCCACGTTGACCCGTGGGAAAATCATCGCGTCGGGACAAACGGCAAGAATATTGCGGATGTCCTGATCGAAGCTTGAAAAATCCGGCTCCTCACCGTCAAAAAGCCCCTTGGAAAACACCTCCAGCCCGGAGGTAGAATTGAGGGTGTTGGTTCCAAAAAACACGCAAGTGGAAAAAAGCTTGTAGCCCGCCTCGGCAAAATCCCGATAGTGGTTGCGCTCCGGCAGATAGGTAATGTAGGCCACGGTGTCGATCTCGCGACCGTTGACCGTCAGACGCTGTGCACCGTTTTGGGTCACAACGGCAGAGGTGATCTTTCTCATTTCATTGCTCTCCATTTTCAATGGTATTTTAGTCATTATAACACGTTTCTTCGCATGTTTCCACCCCCAATCGGTAGTGCTCCGTCACCGAGCGCGCAAAACAGTGGAGAAATCAAAAATTTCGTCTTTACATTCCCGCCTTCCTGTGCTATACTGAAGCCATCAGAGCATGGTATGGATCCCCAATACGGAACGGGAGTAATTATGACGAAAGCGTATTTTGAAAACGAAAAAATTCATCTTTTTGTGGCGGACAGCCGTCACGTGCCATCCCACACACACCCCTTTCTGGAGTTGGCCTACGTCCGTAGGGGAGAGGCACTGCATACCGTGGCCAATCGGCAATATCCCATCAAACGGGGTGACTTTTTCATTATTGATTACCACACAAGCCACGCCTATGAAAGCACCGGAGCCGAGCCCCTGGAGGTGATCAACTGCCTCTTTTTGCCGGAGTTTATCGACCCCGCGCTGGTGCTTTGCAACACACTGGAAAAGCTTCTGCGACATTACCTCATCCGGATGCAGGCGGACAGCTTTCATCCCGATCCCGCCGCCTATTGCTTTCAGGACGAGGATGGCTCGATGCTAACGCTGCTGTCGAGTATGCTGCAGGAATACGCCGAAAAGGCGGCGGGCTACACCGAGGTGCTGCGCGCCAGCCTCATTACGGTGCTGATCCGCTCGGTCCGTCGGCTCTCCTTTGCGCCCGCCACGGGCGGCACTATGGCAGAGGTGGAAAAGTACATCCACACACATTTCGCAGAGCCGTTGAGCATGGGGATGCTGGCGCGGCAGCACAATTACAGCGCCCCCTATTTCAGCCAGCGCTTTAAGCAGGCAACGGGGCTGACCTTTACCGCGTACCTGCGCCGCACCCGTATGGAGGAGGCCTGCCGCCTGCTTGCCAACACCGACGAAAAGATCATTGATGTAGCGTCACGGGTGGGCTATCGGGATCTGGACGCCTTCCTCGTCGCCTTCAAGGCAACGCAAGGCATGTCGCCCCGCGCCTTTCGCAAATATATCAAGGGCTGAGCCTCAGTCCCTGCGGTTTTTCTCCCGCCAATAGCGGGGAGAAGCGCCGTAGCGCTTTTTGAAGACCTTAGAGAAGTATGCCGTGCCGGAAAAACCGCATTTTTCCGCTACCGTTTCCACACTAAATTGAGAATTTCGCAAAAGCTCCACCGCCGCGGCCAGCCTTCTGTCGGCGAGATATCCGCCAATGGTGCAGGAAAACGCCCTGCGAAAGCTCTCGGTCAGCGTCACGGTGCTGCAATGAAAGTGCAGCCCCAGCTCGGACAGGGTCAGCTTGCGGTGGAAATTACGGTTGAGATAGATCCGCACAAGCTCCGGGAGATCGCTCTCCTCTGCATCCAGCAGCCCCCGCTCCACAATGTAACGACCGAGCAGCTCCATGGTGCGCACCAGCGCCTCCCGCGCGGCAGGGCCGGGCGCGGCCAGCGCCCGCACCAGCCCCTCCAGCTCCTCGCGATCATGGAGCTTGACCACGTAGGGCAGCGCCTCCTCCAGCGCCCGCGCCCGCTGTGCCGGCGTGGGCTCGATCGCCTCGCCCGCAAAAAGAAAGCCCTGCAGCCGCTCACCGTCCAACAACGGAACCACCGCCTCAAAAAGGCCGAAGGGACAGGTAAATACGTAGGTTTTTTTCGTTTCCTCCACCACCGCAAAGGCGGCGCAGTCAGAATGAAAGCATCGGGCAAGCCCCTGCGGATCGGTCTGTACGGCAGCGCAGTAGCCAGCCCGACCGCTGCCGCCGTCACCTGCAACGCAGCGTCTGCGGCGATCGTACAGCGTGACTCGCACACCGGAAAGCTGATAAAGATCCTCTAACAGCGTTTCTGCCTCCTTGTGTCGCAAATCGGTACCCTCCTTGTTGTTTTGATAAGTTTATTATAGGAAAAAAGCCCCCATGTGTCAAGTGCAAGTCAAAAATTTATGGATTTTACAAATTGTTTTACGAATAATCTATGGCTTTTCAAAAAATACGCGATATAATGAAGATGCACATATCAATCTCATCAAAGGAGTTATCAATATGGCCAAAAGAAGCTTACAGACCGGCGTTGCCTATCACGGCAACAGAATGCCCAGCCACGTGCGTGCCGATATGGCGGAGATCGCCCGGGCGGATATGGACATTGTCGTACATATGCTCTCTCACACCGACTGGGAGCGCCACAAAACCGTGATGAAGGACATTTTCGCCATCACCGAGGACGCGGGCATGGACGTTTGGGTAGACAACTGGGGCCTTGGCGGTGCGCCCGGTGACAAATCCCACTTTCTTTCCTATCACCCCGACGCCCATATGATGAACAGCGACGGCACCATTCACCCTTATCAGGTCTGCCTCAACAGCCCCGAATATCGCCAGTTTGTAAAGGATTGGCTCTATACGGTGGCGGAGATCGGTGGTAAGACGGTGTTCTGGGACGAGCCCTTCTTCCCCACGCCAAAGCCCAAATCGCCGGAGGATCGGGTGATCTATACCTGCCGCTGCCCCCGCTGTCAGAAGATGTACGAGGAGCGCTACGGCAAGGAAATGCCCACGCTGCTCTGCCCCGAGGTGGACGCGTTCCGCTCCGCCACGCTGCTGGATTACTTCGGCGAGATCACCGAATACAGCGCATCCCTTGGCCTTTACAACGCCGTTTGCGTGATGCTGAAGCCTCACTACGGCATCAGCCTTGACACCCTTGACCAAATCTGCAGCCTGCCCCATCTGCACAACGTGGGCTGCGATCCCTATTGGTACAGCCACGGCGAGGACGTGAATCCCTATCAGTTCGTGTACGAAAAGACCAAGAAGAATATGCAGATCGCTACCGATTATAAAAAAGATCATAACGTTTGGATCCAGACCTATCACGTGCCCCGCGGCCGCGAGGAGGAGATCATTGAGGCCACCGCCGCCGCCTACGATGCCGGCGCCCGCACGCTGCTTGCCTGGGGCTTCCGAGGCAGCGAATCCAACGACTACCGCGCCGAGAATCCGGAGCGCACCTGGAACATGACGGTAGAGGCCATGCGCCGCATCCGCGCCGTGGAGCGGGATCGCATCTGGGAAGAGAACCGGAAGAAATTCATGCATTGACGGGGGCGCCATGACAAACGCGTTGCTGATCTCTGCCATCATTCTGCTCTATACACTACAGTCCTTTCTGTGCAGGAAATACACCGACCATTACCCCGGCAAGGCGCACATGGCCTCACCGGTGTTCACCGCCGTCAGCGGTGCCACCGTGGTGGCAGTCTGCTTCGCGGTATCCGGCTTTTCCTTCAAGGCCGGCGGCCTCACGGTGCTGCTGGGCTTTGCCAATGCCCTTGCGCTGCTCGGTTATAACTATTTCATCGTCAAAGCCTCCCAGACCGGTGCTCATTCGGTGATGATGGTGTTTTCCATCACCGGCTGCATCACCGTATCGGCGCTGACGGCGCATTTCGCCTTCGGGGACAAGCTTTCGGTCTTCAAGATCCTTGCGCTCCTTGGCGTGTTCCTTTCAGTGTACCTGATCAGCCACCGCGAGGGAGAGCGTATCTCCACTCACCGTGCCTTCCTCCCCGCTTGCATCGGCCTTGGCCTTTGCAACGGCGCCTACAATGCGCTGCTGGACGTGCAGCAGCGCCTCAGCGGCACCGAGGAAAAGGAGGAGCTGGTGGCGATCACCTACGGCGTGGCGATTGCGGTTTCTCTGCTGCAGATGCTGCTCCGGGAAAAAAAGGAGCTGCCCCGCGCCTTCCTGCAAAGTAAGCGCTCCCTCTGCTTCCTGCTGCTCTGCTCCTTCATCACCGCCTTTGCCATCAACGTGCTGGTCTACGTGCTGCCTCTGGTGGACGTAACGCTGCTGTATACCTTCCAGAACGCGGGCGTGATGCTATTAAGCGTCCTTGCCTCCTGCGTGTTCCTGAAGGAGCGCCTCTCCCCCACCAATATGGTGGGTGGAGTGCTGATGTGTGGGTGCCTTGTGATCGTTTCGCTCTTTTGACGCATACATACAAAACAAGGAGCTGAGTCACTAAAACGTGGCTCAGCTCCTTATTTTTGTACATCTGTAACTGTTAAATCGGGGGGATCGGAATGTTCGCGCAAACTCTTGTTTCAAGGTTTTGGTCAAGCTTTTTCAAAATAGCTGTTGTCCTCGCTACGCGAGCACGCGAGTTTGCAAGCATCGCGAGAACGGCAAGGCCGTTACTCCCCAAACGTCGCGGCGGGGTATGGGGCAGAGCCCCATACAGGGCATTTCTCTTTTGATAGCTTTTCTCTTTGTGCCTCCGGTGTCAAAGAGAAAAGCGGGCAAGGAGTTTGCAGACGCCAAATGGCTATAGCCACGGGGTCTTTCAGATTCCATAGCCACTTTTTCTTTGCAGGTGTGAGCCGCAAAGAAAAAGTTATCAAAAAGAAACGGCGTTTTTTGTGGGCGCTGCCCACACCCGCAAACTTTTGAAAAAGTTTGATCAAAACTTACCACAAAAAGCTTGTGCGAATATCCCGATAAACCCCAATTTAGCGTTCCGGCTTTCCGCAATGTGCGCCATGCCTTTTTTGAAGGTTTTGGAGGTGAGGGGGGGGCGTGGGGGGGAGAGGGCGCTTTTGCAAAAGCGCCCTCTCCCCCCACGATAAACCCCAATTTGAAGGCTTCCATACATACAAAGTCAAGGAGCCGAGCCACAATTGTGGCTCGGCTCCTTGACTTTATTTCTTATATCTCTTCAATTTTGATCATATTGGTATTGCCGGAGGTACCGTTGGTCATACCGCCGGTAATGACGATTTTGTCACCCGTTTGCAGGCTAAACGTGGATTTTGCCAGCTTTTTGGCAGTGTAAAACAGCACCTCGGAGGAATTGAATTCCTCGCACATCACCGGGGTCACGCCCCAGGAGAGTGCCAGCTTACGCCAGCTTTTTTCATTGGTGGTGATGGCCACGATATCCACCGGCGAGCGGAAGCGGGACACCATCCGTGCGGTCATGCCGGAAAGGGAGCAGACAGCCATTGCCTTGGCACCGATGTCGATGGCCATACCGCAGGCGCCGTGAGAGATGGCGTCCAGCGTATTGCGGATCTTGAACTCGGAGGAAAGGAATCTTTCCTTATAATCTATATGGGCCTCCGTGGTTTCCGCTACCCGTGCCATCACCTCCACGGCCTCCACCGGGTGCTTACCGGCTGCCGTTTCGGCAGAAAGCATCACGGCGCTGGTGCCGTCGTAGACCGCGTTGGCCACGTCCGAGATCTCGGCTCTGGTGGGACGGGGATTGTAGATCATCGACTCCAGCATCTCCGTGGCGGTGATCACCCGCTTACCAAGCAGACGGCATTTGGTGATCAGCTTCTTCTGAATAGGCGGCACCTCCTCGAAGGGCAGCTCCACGCCCATATCGCCGCGGCCGATCATAATACCCTCGCACAGCGCGCAGATCTCTTCAATATGATCGACGCCCGACTGGTTCTCGATCTTGGCAATGAGGCCAATCTCCTCACCGCCGTTGGCTGCAAGGAAGGCATGCACGTCTCGCAGATCGGCAGCGCTGGAAACGAAGGAGCAGGCGATGTAATCCACACCGTTTTCAATACCAAAGAGCAGATCGGCCTTATCCTGCTCCGACAAAAAGGGCTGGTGCAGCACCCGCCCGGGAAAGCTCATGCTCTTGCGGTCGGTCAGCACGCCCCCCTCCAGCACGCGGCAGATCACGCGAGGCGGCTCGGTGCGCAATACCTCAAAGGAGAAAAGGCCGTTGCCTACCAGAATGCGATCACCGGGATAAAGCTCCTCCGCAAGATGGGCATAGCTGACCGAAACCATGCTGTCGTTACCCTCCACCTCCTCGGCGGTAAAGGTGAACTCCGCACCCTCCACCAATGTGGCCGAGCCGCCCGCAAAGGTCTTGATGCGATATTCCGGCCCCTTAGTATCCAGCATAATGGCAATGGGAAGATGCAGCTTTTCGCGCACGCGCTTGATGCGCTCGATCTTTTCCTTGTGGTCGGCGTGGGTGCCGTGGGAAAAATTCAGGCGCGCCACGTTCATACCCGCGCGGCAAAGGGCGGCCAGCATCTCCTCGCTTTCGCTGGCAGGGCCGATGGTGCATACGATCTTTGTTTTTCTCATAGGGGAACTCCTTTTTGCAATATCCCAATTAGTATAACACACAAAAGAAAAAATGACCACCCCTCTATGGCGAAAAATTGTGAATTTTTATTGGGTGGAATGACAAGAATTTATCAAATCACCCCTGCCACATTGTGGGCAAGTGTCACAAAAAACAAAAAAATCAAAAATACCGGTTGACAAGCGTGCGGTATTGTAGTATAATGACACCATCACTTTAGCGTGCTAAAGCAATAAAGTATTTGATTGGAGAATTCACTATGAAAAAGCTACTGATCCTCACCCTTGCCCTGCTGCTGGCCACCACCGGCGTGCTTTCCCTTGCCTCCTGCAAGCAGCCCGAACAGGAAACCCTCATTCTCGGCTTTGACGCCACCTACCCCCCCTTCGGCTATCAGGCTGAGGATGGCAGCTACACGGGCTTTGATATCGAGTACGCCAAGCGGGTCTGCGACAAGCTGGGCATGAAGCTGGAGCTGAAGCCCATCGACTGGGAGGCCAAGGACGAAATGATCAAAACCGGCGCCATCGACTGCATCTGGAACGGCTTCACCTATGAGGGCCGTGAAAACGACTACACCTGGACCGATCGCTACCTCAACAACAGCATCGTGGTGCTGGTCAAATCCGACGCCGGCATTACCACTGTGGCCGATCTTGCCGGTAAGGCTGTTGCCGTGCAGTCCGATTCCTCCGGCGAGGATGCCCTGAAGAAGAAGACCGACCTGGTCGCCTCCCTCAAGGATGGCAACTATCTGACCGAGCCGGACTATACCACCGCCTTCACCAAGCTGGAGGCCGGCAGCTTTGAGGCCATCGTCATCGACGTGGGCGTGGCCAACTACCTCATCGAGGGCAAAAGCGGCTACACCATCCTTGAGGAGGAGATCTCCAAGGAGACCTATGGCGTGGGCTTTGCCAAGGAGAACACCGCCCTGCGCGACAAGATCAACACCGCTATGAAGGAGGTCGCTGCCGATACCGACTTCGTCAAGGGCCTGTGCGAAAAGTACGGCATCAACTACAGCGCATTCCTGCTCGGAAAATAATAAAACAAGGATAAGCATCGCGCACCGCGCGATGCTTATCTCCCGTATTGGAGAACCTTATGTCATTTTTTCAAATTCTGATCCAGCTCTGCAGCGGCCTCGGCTACTCGGTGCTGATCTTTCTGCTCACGCTGGTGTTTTCCCTGCCGCTGGGCCTACTCATCTGCTTTGGCAGAATGACGAAGATCAAGCCCGTTTCCTGGCTTTTTAAGATCTACATCTCGATCATGCGCGGCACACCTCTGATGCTGCAGCTCTTCGTCGTCTACTTCTGCCCCTATTATCTTTTCCGCATTCCCCTGCGGAACATGGGTGACAACTGGATGTTCGTGTCGGTCATCATCGGCTTTGCCCTCAACTACGCCGCCTATTTTGCCGAGATCTACAGAAGTGGCATCGCTTCTATGTCCGAGGGGCAATACGAGGCCGCCCGAGTGCTGGGCATGAGCAAGCGCCAGACCTTTTTCATCATCATCCTCCCCCAGGTGGTCCGTCGCATTCTCCCCTCCCTCACCAACGAGGTGATCACCCTGGTCAAGGATACCTCCCTCGCATTCGCCATCGGGCAGATGGAAATGTTCACCATGGCCAAGCGCCTGGCCTCCTCCGAGGTCAGCATGATGCCTTACGTGGGCGCCGCCATCATTTATTACGTATTCAACCTGATCGTTGCTACCGCTATGGCCAAGCTGGAAAAGCGCTTCAGCAACTACGTCATCAAATAAGAAGAGGAAATCTATGCAAATGCTAAACGTATCGGGGCTCCGCAAGAGCTTCCGGGAGCGGGAGGTGTTGTGCGGCATTGATTTCACCCTGAAACGGGGTGAGATCCTGTCCATCATCGGCTCCTCCGGCAGCGGCAAGACCACGCTGCTGCGCTGCCTGAATTTTCTGGAAACGCCGGACGCGGGCACCATCACCATCGGCGACCGGGTGGTATTTGACGCGGCCGACACACGTAAGCTCTCCGCCAAGGAAAAAAGGACCCGCCAGCTGCAGATGGGCCTGGTGTTTCAGTCCTTCAATCTGTTTCCCCATTTCACCGTAAAAAAGAATCTGACTATCGCCTCGGAGCTACGCTTAAAAGAAGAAAAGCCCCAAAACGGTGTAGAAAAAGCCACAAAGAAAGCGCAACTGGAGGCCATTGACCGTAAGGCGGAGGAGCTGCTTTCCAAGGTAGGGCTTGCCGACAAGGCAAACGATTACCCTTACGCGCTTTCCGGCGGTCAGCAGCAGCGTGTGGCCATTGCCCGCGCCTTGATGCTGGATCCCGAGATCCTCTGCTTTGACGAGCCCACCTCCGCCCTCGACCCGGAGCTGACGGGAGAGGTATTGAAGGTGATCCGCTCCCTTTGCGACGGTGAGCGCACCATGATCATCGTCACCCACGAGATGGCCTTTGCCCGCCAGATCTCTGACCGTGTCATTTTCATGGCGGATGGCGTCATTGAGGAGGAGGGCACACCGGAGGAGGTATTCGGCAACCCCAAGAGCCCCAAAACCCGCGCGTTTTTGTCCGTAGAGGATTAACAAGGCAAGGAGAAGGGAGCCCCCTTTTTACAAAAAGGGGGCTCCCTTCTCTGCATTGCCCCTTCCGGGGCAATGCATTCACTACCCTCAACCAAAAACCTTCAAAAAGGAAGTCACGCATCCCACAGAGCTTCCAACAGCAGTCGCGAGGCAAGACAAAAGCCCTTTTGAAAAAGTGGATATCTCCTCTAATTCGTTTTTGCTTAGCAAGCGATTGTGTCGCTTTCGTGGATCCCGCTACGGCTTACGCCTTGCGCTTTTGCTTGCTCGCGTACCGCTCGACCCGCAAAAGTTCGACTGCGGCCGCCGTGTCATCCTGAGCGAGCGAAGCGAGTCGAACCGCGAAGCGGCACCAAGCAAAGTGAAGGTGGGATCTCGGCGGCCTTCGCTCAGAATGACACGTAGCCGGAGATGGATGACGTATATAAAAACGCATTTTTTCCTTTTTCAAGATTTTGGGAGAGGGGTAAGGGTATTGTTTGCCGGAGGCAAACAATAGGGAAAGGGGGGAGGACTTTTGCAAAAGTCCTCCCCCCTTTCCCTCATCGCTTCTCTCACAAAGCAACGATCTTCAGCAGATAGGTGGTGAACAGGGGCATTTTGATGTAAGCGGCAAACTCGGTGGCGGTGAAGATCTCCTCGCGGACGAGCTCTGCGTCGTGGTTTGCGTCCAGGCAATAGTATTCAAGACGCACGCCGTTTTTGTTCTCTACGTTTTGGAAGGTGACCTTCACGTCCTTTGCGGGGGCGTTGTCGTCGTCGTTGTAGTAGGTCAGCATCACGTTCTGCTCCGTGCCCTTGGCGGCCACGGCCCACACGTCGTCGCCCTCACGCTCCACGGCCACGGCCTTCTCCTGCCGATAGAGCTGGTTGAACATGTAGAAGGGATAGTAGCCCTTGAGGCGTTCGAATACGAAATCGGTGCTGAAAAGTCCGTTCATGGCGCAGGGACGGGCATCGTAATACATCAGATGATCGAGAGGCTCGTACTGGCACATTTCCATAACGGCGGCGGTAAAGGCCGCACCCTTCAGCCCCTTCTCGGATTTGAGGGAGTAGATCCACTCCTCGTCGTGCCAGCCCTTCACGTAATTCCACTCGTTGAGGATGCTCTCGCAAGCGGTAAGCCCTGCCTCGTCCAGCAGCTCACGTGCCAGTCGGACGCGTCCCAGAACCTTTTCCAGATTCGGGCTGTACACGTGCCAGGAGAAGAAATCGGGCTTCACGTCGCCAAGAGAGGCAAACAGGCCCTTCACCCATTCGGGCTTGACGCCGGCGCAGGCGGGGCCGCCGATCTTCAGGTGGGGGAAGCAGGCCTTCAGGTGCTCCAGCGTGATGCGGAACAGCTCGTAGAATTCCTTGGCTGTGCCGCCCCAGCAACGCTTGTGGGTGGAATCATCGGGGTCAAGATCGGGCTCGTTCCAGATCTCCCAGTATTCGATATCCATGTGGTAGCCGTCTGCCCACCCCTCGGTGTAGTGGCGGATGATATGCTCGCAGACCACCGCCCACTTGTGGAAGTCCACGGGGGGCAGGGTGTTGTATTTCTTCGACCAATGCTCGATCTTGGAGCCCAGACGGTAATAGACCTTGGCACCGCCCGCCTCGATCACGCGCAGATACTCGTCGGTCAGTGCGAAATCGTAGGAGGCAGGATCGGTGGCATCCTTCGACCAATCGGTGAAGATGAAATTCACATCCACGGTATGCTCGCCTCCGTAGGTGGGATCAAAAGAGGCATCGTGGGTGCGGGCATAGGGAATGCCTGCGGCTTTGTAGTGATCGATGTTGGTGATGCGCTGATCGGCGGCAAATTTATATTTGGGGCCGTTGTTGACGCTGTGCATGGGCTTGACCTTGCCGGTCTCTTTAGCAAAATCAACGATGATCTGATCCATGATTCTATACCTACCTTATTTTAGTGGAAAGGGCAAAATATCCCTTTTGAGAGCATTGTAACGCAAACGGAGCGCCTTGTCAAGTGATTTTGCTACGAAACATTTTCGAAATGAAAAAGCGGCATGACGGTATGAGTTTTAGCTGATGGTATCCCCGTCCAGCGTGAACATTTTATCCACCGTCGCCCGCAGCGCGGGGTGACCGGCAAGGGCGGGGTCTGCATCAGAGAGACCCTTTGCCGCCGCGAATGCCGCCGTCATCAGCCCCGTATCGTCGCAAAGCGCCGCCAAGCGGAATTTCACGCCGCCGCTTTGACGGATGGTGTCATCGGACACGCCGGAAAGGAAGTCGCCGGGGCCGCGCAGCGCCAGATCCTGCTCCGCGATAGCGAAGCCGTCGTAGGTGGTGCGCATAGTGGAAAGCCGCGTGGCAGCGGTGCTTTCTCCGTGCGCATCGGATACCAGAATGCAGTAAGATTTCCGCAGGCCGCGCCCCACGCGACCACGAAGCTGATGGAGCTGAGAAAGGCCGAAGCGTTCGGCGTTCTCCACGATCATCAAAGAGGCGTTTGGCACATTCACACCCACCTCAATGACGGTGGTAGACACCAAAACCTGCACCGTTCCGGCACTAAATGCCTGCATCACCGCATCCTTCTCCTTGCTCTTCATACTGCCGTGTACAAAAGCCACGGAAAGCTCCGGTAGGGTCTCCTGCAATTCCTTGGCGTACTGCACCGCCGCCTTCAGGGGGGGCTGATCGCTTTGCAGCACGGCCTCGTCGCCGATCTCGGAAAGCAAGACCTCGTCAGCCTCCGCCTCCCGCTCCTCCACGGCAGGACAAACCACGTAGACCTGGCCGCCCTCGGCGCAGCACTTGCGGATAAAGCCGTTGAGGCGCTGGCGGTAGCTCTCATCCACCACAAAGGTGTCTACGCGCTGGCGCCCGGCGGGCATTTCGTCGATACGGGAAAGATCGAGATCTCCCCACAAAGCAAGGGCGAGGGAACGGGGAATGGGCGTTGCGCTCATCACCAGCATATGGGCATGCTCGTTCTTTTCAGAAAGCACCGCCCGCTGACGCACGCCAAAGCGGTGCTGCTCGTCGGTGACGATGAGACCGGGAGCGGCAAATTCCACACCGTCGGAGAGCAGCGCCTGCGTGCCAATGACAACGGAAAGCCGTTTTGGAGGATTTTCTTCCGCCAATCGCGCCTTGATCCGGCGCTTTTCGGCGGCAGGTGTGGCGCCGATCAATAGCCCCACCTCAATGCCAAGAGGGGCAAATAGAGCAGAAATATCCTCATAGTGCTGACGGGCAAGGATCTCCGTGGGCGCCATCAGCGCGGCCTGGCGGCCACTTTGCACGGCGATCAGCATAGCGGCAGCGGCGCATACGGTCTTACCGCAGCCCACGTCACCCACCACAATACGGCTCATGGGCACGTCCCTTGCCATATCTGCAGCGATCTCGCCGATCACCCGCCGCTGGGCACCGGTCAGTGTATACGGCAGTGCGGAAAGCAGGGGCGAAATATCATTTACCCCGCAAACGGGTGCGCCTTTTGCCTTTCCATGGCGTTTGGTAAGGGAGAGTCCCAGCGCGAAAACAAAGAACTCGTCAAAGATCAGGCGCCGCTTTGCGGCGGCAAGAGAAGCGTAATCCTTGGGATTGTGAATATTCCGCAACGCAAAGGGCAATGTGGCCAATCTGTGCGCAAGACGGATCTCCTCGGGCAGCGGATCCTCCAGCAGCGAGGTGGCGGCCAGCACAGTCTGCACGTTGTCGCCCAGCTGCTTCGGTGAAAGCCCCTCCGTCAACCGATAAACGGGCAAAAGATCGGGCAAGGGTGTATCGATGCTGTAGGGTTCCGATTCCGGTGAGGTCATGCTGTAGAGCCTGCCCTTTTTCTGCACCTTGCCGAAAAAGCGGAAGGTGCTGCCCAAAAGGAAGCGGTGACGGAGATAATCCTGATTGAAAAAGGTGATCTCGCAGGTGCCGCTTTCATCAAAGGCGCGGAATTTCAGCAGCGACATCCGCCCCCGGATACGCGCCACGCGGGGCTCGGTGCCCACGGTAAGAATGAGGGCGGTGCGACAGCCCTCCTCCGCCTCGGCAAGCAGATGCACATCACCTCTGTTTTCATAGGCGCGCGGGAAATGATAAAGCAGGTCCGTGAGGGTATGCACGCCAAGGCGAGCGTAAGCCGCGATCTTGGCGGGCCCCACGCCCCGCAGTGTGCCAATGCCTTCCTCAAAGCGCATCAAAGCCCCTCCCTTCGTTGTGAATTGCCTTTATTATAACAAAAAGGCGTCACTCTTGTCAAGAAAAAGCCGCGTTTTGTAAAAATACTTGGAAAAAATCCTTCGGTTTGCGGTTTTTGACTTGACAGACGCACACTTTTACGCTATAATAATGCTATATCAAACAAACGGGCGACCTTTCGCCCGGCGGAGGAATCAAAATGAAAAAGTTTCTGGCTTTGCTTTTGTGCCTGACCCTTACTCTCACCGCGGTAATCACGCTCGTCTCCTGCAGCAAGGACGGCAGCGGAACCGGCGGCGATGATATCGACCTGTCTGCCGGCAGCGTAGAACAGTACTACGAGACCGGTAACGAGTACGGCGACAAATTCGAATACGAGATCGTCAACGGTGACGAGATCGCCATCATCGGCTTTGCCGGTAGCCACACCCCCCACGCCATCACCGTGCCCGCCGTTATTGACGAGCGCGACGTGACCACCATTGCCGTTGGCGCCTTCTACCAGCTTTCTAACATCAGCAGCGTGACTCTGCCGAATTCCGTCACTACGGTGAAGGATCTGGCATTTGCAGGCTGCACCGCACTGACCTCTGTCACGCTTTCCACCGCCACCGTAACGCTTGGCGAGGGTGTGTTCTCCGGCTGCACCGCGCTGACTGCCATTTCCCTTCCTGCCGGCATTACTGCCGTGCCGGATCGCGCCTTCTTTGGCTGCGTCGCACTGGAATCGTTTACCGCTCCCGGTGCGCTCTCCATCGGTGAACAGGCATTCATGAACTGCGTAAAGCTCACTGCCGTTTCCGGCTGCACCGCGCTTGCCAAGGTGGGTAATTTCGCGTTCTTCGGCTGCACGGTTCTGAATGGCTTCGATTTCGCCGCCGTCACCGAGATCGGCAATTATGCCTTTACCAACTGCTACGCTCTTGCCAAGCCCGTGCTGGCTGAAACCGTGACCGTTGGCACCAACGCCTTCTACATCGATAGCGCCGCAAACTGACGCAAACTGAATCAAAGCATCCAAAATCCCGGGGAGCTCGCTCCCCGGGATTTTTGCTTTGGTGTATATCCTTCCGCTTTTTGGCTATGATATCATACGTAGAAAATATCGAAGTGGTTTTCAAAACCGCATTTTGTGGTATTGACAAAACCGCCATTTTATGCTATGCTGTAAGCAATAAAAACGCGAGGTGCCACCATGAAGATCATTTCCGATTCCTCCTCCAATCTGCTGCGCCAACAGGGCGTTGACTACGCCACCGTTCCCCTCAAGATCATTGCCGGCGAGCGGGAATACGTAGATGACGAGGCGCTGGACGTTTCTCGGATGATGGACGAGCTGAAAACCGTAAAGGGC
The DNA here is from genome assembly GCA_015064005.1 of Oscillospiraceae bacterium. Lineage (GTDB taxonomy): Bacteria > Bacillota > Clostridia > Oscillospirales > CAG-272 > Firm-07. The sequence goes on along the minus strand of SVTA01000015.1, from coordinate 14,892 downwards.
AAGACGCATACCTCCTGCCCCAACGTATATGAATGGAAAAGGGCAGCGGGGGACGCCACCGAGATCTTGATGATCACCATCACCGGCTCTCTTTCCGGCAGCTATGCTGCAGCTGAGCAGGCCGCACGGGAGCTACGTGAGGAGATTCCGCCCCGAAAGGTCACCGTCATCAATTCCCTTTCCACCGGCCCCGAAATGCAGCTGCTGATCGAAAAAATGCAGGCCGAGATCGACAGCGGCGCCACCTTTGAGGAGGTGGAGGCCAGTGTGCGCGCCTACCAGCAGCATACCCACCTGCTGTTTGCCCTGCAGTGCATGGATAACCTGGCCCGTAACGGCCGTGTCAACCCGCTGGTAGCCAAAATGGCCGGATTCCTCGGCATTCACGCCATCGGTGAGGCCTCACCGGAGGGCAAGCTCCAGATGCTCCACAAGCCCCGCGGCAGACAAAAGGCTATTGAAGCCATGTACGGCGAAATGGCCAAAAACGGCTATGCCGGCGGTCAGGTGCGCATTGCCCATTGCCGCAACCAAGAGGCCGCCAGCACCATGGCCGACCGCATCCGCGCGGCATACCCGAACGCCCCCATTGAGATCATCCCCACCTCGGCGCTCTGTAGCTTTTACGCCGAGGACGGCGGGCTCCTGGTCGGCTACGAGGACGGTAAATAAAAAAGAAGGCAAAAGGCTGGTTCTCATAAGGAAGTTTGATTTTTCCTTGTAGGGACCGGCGTCCTCGACGGTCCAAAAAGATATCATTGCGACGCAGTATACAAATAATTAACCCCGATAGACTTTCAAAAATCTGTCGGGGCTTTCTATTCCGATAAATTGGAATTTTTGCTTCGCTTTTTTATTACCACTTTTCCGCTATATCGACGGTTTTGCCATACACGGTGATATACGGGAAAGCATGGTCATGACGCTTGAAAAACGCCCATTGTTCATGCTCATCATCAAAATGATGATAACCGTTTTTCACAAACATTTCAATCCTTATACCATTATCTAAAATAATCAAAAGATCATGTGCAGAGTTGACATTCACAGACGTTACAATGCCGCCTACAATTTTTTCTCTGTACATCTCAACAAAATACCACTCATCGTTGTGGCTTTCGTCTTCACCATCCCAACTTTGATAATCCAAAGTTGTTACCAGAATATTGTTCTCGTAAACGATGCGGGTAAGGCATTGAGTGTGAAGTGCATATTCTTCAAAACTGATCATCATCATTTCGCATGCGAGATGTATCGCATCCAATTGTTTTCCAACGATTATTTGCAGCTGCTCTGTTAATTTAACTTGATAATCCATTTTTCAACCTCCGCCAAATCCCTATTTATCATTCTGTTTTATCGCCAGCTTCGCCTTTGTATTACAAAGGCATAGGGCAAAGCCCATACCCCTAAAGATGCATGGGTATATTCATAGGCTCCCTTGTGTAAAGGGAGCTGTCACCGTAGGTGACTGAGGGATTGTTTTTCGTTTCTTTTTGTTTTTACAATCCCTCCGCCTCACATTCGTTCGGCACCTCCCTTTACACAAGGGAGGCTTTTGTTGATCCCATTATACCACAAATCGGCAGAGAAAACAAGTTCTCTGCCGAAATTCGCACGTCGTTTGTAGGGGAGGCGTTTCGCCTCCCCTACAGGCTTGCAAGATTATTTTTCGTATTGGCTAACACCCCAACAACCCCCAACTTGGCTTTGCGGGCGATTCGTGAATCGCCCCTACCACATTGTAACATCTAAAAGTTTTATATTCAGACCATGCGCGAGATCCGCCCGCCAAACGGGCGCCCTGCGGGTTTCGACTTCGTCCGCCCGTGTCATCCTGAGCGGAGGGCGTAGCCCATAGTACATTGTAACGTCTAAAAGTTTATATTCAGACCATGCGCGAGATCCGCCCGCTAAGCGGGCGCCCTGCGGGTTTCGACTTCGTCCGCCCGTGTCATCCTGAGCGGAGCGGCGCACAAGCGCGCGAAGTCGAACTGCGTAGCAGTGCCGAGCGTAGCGATGGCAGGATCTCGGGCGGACTCTGCTCAAGATGACGCGCAGATACGCAGATACAATCATCAAGTTTTAGTTGTTACAGCGTACGACGATGTTGATGACACAATTCTTATTTACCGCAATAACGGGGCGAGAAAAGGGGATTCGGCAAGGGTCTCAAGGCCGCAGAGCACCAGCGCCTTGTCTGCCCCGGCCAGCAGCGTATTCATATCCGGCCGTCCGTATCGCGGATCTACAGCCACAATGCGATAGTGCCGCGCCAGAAACGGGATCAGCGCATTGGCAAAGCTATCCTTCACCAGCAACAGCGTGGGGCGCTGATCCCCCTCCTCCGGATCCACCGTCAGCATACCGTAATTTCCACCGAGGAAAACGCCGTATCCGTCCCGTGTTTTCAGCTTCTCCATATCATAAAAGCCCGCAAACGGTGCGGGTTTTCCTTCCGTTTTTACCGAAAAAGCTTCATCCCCCTCATAGCGCAGCAGCGTGATGGCGTCCGGCACAATGCCGGGAATACCGGCAGCGGCATCGGCAGTGCCGAGAAAGCTTTCCGATACCGTTTGGGGGGTAAATGCCGCAAGCGGATAAGGCTCATATCCCAACGCATCCCCCAAGGCCACGTAGGCGCGGTATGCACCCGACGCCTGCCAATGGTGATCCGTCCGAAACCATTCCCCCTCCTCAAAGCCGGAAAGCAGCAGCGCCGTGGGCAGTGCTTCTCTTACTTTTGCATAAAGCGCCGCCTCCCGATCATTGCGATAGCAAACCGGCAGCTGCGCCGCACAAGCATCAATGCGTCGCGGCGCAATGGCAACGGTGAGAGGACATTTTGCAGCGGCAGCCTGCTGCTCTACCCGCGCCAAAGCTCTTCGGTTTTTCTCCCACGCGGCAGCATTTGCCGTGTGGCGCCGCAAAAGCGACCCGTCCCGGCCGAGAATGACACCGTTCACCTCTCCCTTGCCTGCCGCAAGCTCCACCGTCGCACGCACCGCGCGCAAGGCTGAACGCCCCGGAAAGCGCTCGGTGGCGTAGGCATCCCAACCGGCTGCATAGCTTCCGTCCGCCAGCGCCTCCATGGAAAAAGCAGGCTCCTCCGCCAGCAGCCGATTTTCCGTCACCGACATCCGCTCCGCCGGAAAAAAAGCAAGCGCGATCCCTCCACTTGTCACCATCAGCGCCAGCACCGCCAACGTCACCCGATCAAAAAAGCCAACTTTTCCCATACCGTTCCCTGCCCTTTTCTGTTCATTCACTTTATTATTCCACAAAACGCCGCCTCTATTTGCTGCATTTTATGGATAGCAGAATCCTTTTTATTTTTCAAGGTTTTCGGGAGGGGATGGTAAAGTTTTTTCGCGGATGCGAAAAAAATGAGGCAGGGGAACCCGTTTTGCAAAACGGGTTCCCCTGCCTTTATATCATTTTTCAATCCAAAGCGTCCTTGATGGAGAACTCCATGCGACCCTTCTTCTGATCAAAGCCCATATACTTGACCTTGACGATGTCGCCCATCTTAAGCACGTCCTCAACCTTGTCGATACGGGTCTTGGCGATCTTGGAAATGTGCACCATGCACTCCTTACCGGGAGCGTACTCCACGAAGCAGCCAAAGTCCTTGATACCGGTGACCTTGCCCTCGAATACGGTGCCCACCTCGGGATCGTAAGCGATGGCAGCGATGGCAGCGCGGGCGATCTCAGCGCTGTCGCCGTTGAGCGCGGCGATGCGGATGGTGCCGTCGTCGTCGATGTCGATCTTGGCGCCGGACTCGGCGGTGATCTTCTGGATCACGGAGCCGCCCTTACCGATGACCTCGCGGATCTTGTCGGGATCGATCTTCATGGTGGTCATCTTGGGTGCGTAACGGGAAACCTCGGCACGGGGACCGGGGATCGCCTTCAGCAGCACCTCGTCGATGATGTAGTCACGACCCTTGTGGGTCATCTCGAAGGCAGCCTTGATGATCTCGGGCGTCAGGCCGTCAACCTTCAGGTCCATCTGAATGGAGGTGATACCCTTGTGGGTACCGGCAACCTTGAAGTCCATATCGCCGTAGAAGTCCTCGAGACCCTGAATGTCCATCATGACATCCCAAGAACCGTCCTCAGCGGTAATCAGACCGCAGGAGATACCGGCAACGGGAGCCTTGATCGGCACGCCTGCATCCATCAGAGCAAGAGTGGAGCCGCAAACCGAGCCCTGAGAGGTGGAGCCGTTGGAGGAAACCACGTCGGAAACAAGGCGGATGGCGTAGGGGAACTCCTCCTCGGAGGGAAGCACGGGAACGAGAGAGCGCTCGGCAAGTGCGCCGTGACCGATCTCACGACGGCCGGGGCTACGGGTGGACTTGGCCTCACCGGTGGAGAAGCCGGGCATATTGTAGTGGTGCATATAGCGCTTGCTGGTCTCGCTGTCGATACCGTCCAGCATCTGCGCCTCACCGAGAGTGCCGAGGGTAGCGGCGGTCATGACCTGGGTCTGGCCACGGGTAAACAGACCGGAGCCGTGTACGCGGGGCAGGAGACCTACCTCGGCGGCAAGGGGACGGATCTCGTCCATACGGCGGCCGTCTACGCGCTTCTTGTCAACCAGAAGCCAACGGCGGACGATCTTCTTCTGCATCTTGTAGAGCAGCTCCTCCATCATACCGGCAAGACCCTCATACTTGTCGCTGAACTTTTCAACGATCGCATCGTAAATGGGAGCCACGCGGGCATCGCGCACGTTCTTGTCGTCGGTGTCAAGAGCCACCATCAGATCCTTCTCGCAGAAGGCAAAGATCTCGTCGAACATATCGTGATCCAGCTCGCAGGAGGGATACTCAAACTTGGGCTTGCCGATCTCGTCAACGATGGCGTTCACAAAAACAAGCAGATCCTTGATCTCGCGGTGAGCCAGCATAATGGCGTCGTACATGGTGTCGTCATCCACCTCGTTTGCGCCGGCCTCGATCATCACAACCTTCTTCATGGAGGCGGCAACGGTGAGCTGAAGATCGCTCTTCTTCTGCTGCTCCTCGGTGGGGTTGATGATCAGCTTGCCGTCGATAAGGCCTACGTGAGCGCCGCCGATGGGGCCGTTCCACGGAATGTCGGAAATGGACAGAGCGATGGAGGCACCGATCATAGCGGTGATCTCGGGAGAGCACTCGGGATCAACGGACATCACGGTCAGGGTCAGGGCAACGTCGTTGCGCAGATCCTTGGGGAACAGGGGGCGGATGGGACGGTCGATCACGCGGGAGGTGAGCACGGCCTTCTCGGAGGGCTTGCCCTCGCGCTTCAGGTAACCGCCGGGAATCTTACCGGCAGCGTACATTCTCTCGTCGTAATCAACGGAAAGGGGCAGGAAGTCGATGCCGTCGCGGGGACGGACGGAAGCGGTGGCACAGCAAAGAATGGCGGTATCACCGTAGCGAACGAGGCAGGAGCCGTTGGCAAGGCCTGCCATCTTACCGGTTTCTACCACCAGGGGGCGGCCGGCAAGGGTGTAGCGGAACACCTTATAGTTCTTGAAAACCATAGGGGTGCTGATTGCATTTTCAGACATTTTGAAGTCCTCCGTTTTTTATATTTTTACCCGGGGAGGTTTAACAATTAGCTACGCGTCCCACCGGGCGCGTCGGGCGCATAGCTAACTGCTAAGCCGACCGCGGGCAAATTTCATTGTTTTTTGAAAGACAAACAGGAGCGCGGAGCGGGGCGAACCCCACTCCCCACTCCTGTTTATCCGCATTACTTGCGCAGGTTCAGCTTCTCGATAATGGCACGGTAGCGTGCGATATCGTTCTTCTGGAGATAGCCGAGAAGGTTTCTTCTGTGGCCGATCATCTTCAGCATACCGCGGCGGCTGTGGTGGTCCTTGTGGTTAGCCTTCAGGTGCTCGGTCAGAGCGTTGATGCGATGGGTAAGGATCGCGATCTGAACCTCAGGAGAACCGGTGTCACCCTCGTGGGTAGCGTACTGCTCAATAATGGCTTGCTTTTCGTCTTTCAGCATGGTATTTTTCACCTTTCTTTTACTATGCGCAGCCCCAGCGGCAGGTTGGTGAATACCGCAAAGCGGAATGATCCTGCGACCGAGAAAGCGTCATGCAGGGGATATTATAGCACAAACGATGAAAATTGTAAAGGGTTTTTTTGAAAAAAACAAATTTTTAATAATATGTACACAATTTTGAACGAAAAAAAGGAAAAAAGGGAGTGACTTTTTCGAAATTTATGCTATAATAGAGTTGCAAACGCGCAAGGAGGGATTTATTGTGTGTAATATCGCAGGCTACACGGGCAGCAAAAGAGCAGCCCCCATTCTCATTGAAATGCTACGCCGCCAGCAGTATATGGACGGCGGCCGTTGCACCGGCATCGCCACCATTCACGAGGGCAAGCTTTACGTGGCCAAGGCTGTGGGCGACGTGGACGACCTGCTGCGGGAAACCGATGCCATCAACCTTCCCGGCACCACGGGCATCATTCATTGTCGCCCGGGCTACAACGGCATGCTATCCCATTGCCATCCCTTTACCGACGACGAGGACACGCTGGCCATCGTGGCCAACGGCACCTGGCGAGATGTGAATACTCCCGCATTTTTTGCCGACTCCAACGCCATCATGGAGGAATACATGGCGCGGGGCATGACGGTCAAATCCATGTATCGGGTAGATACCGAGGGCAAGGAAGGATCGGTTTTGAAGATCAACAAATACGCGCCGATGAAAAACGGCTGCAGCTATCACGGCAGTGAGCTGTTCGCGCTGATGATCGGTGACCTCCTCCAAAAATGGGGCGCGATCACACAGGAAACCATGCTGGACGCCATGCAGGAGGCGCTTTCCGCCCGTCCTGCCGACGTAGTGGTGGTGGGCGTTCATCAAGATCTGCCCGATACCATCACCGTCGGCACGCTGACAAGACCCATGGCCGTAGGACTTGCCGAGGGCGAGACCTATATCGCTACCACGCCTCTTGCTTTCCCCGAGGACGTGGATTTCCGCCACGTGCGGTTTGCCCCCACCGCTTCCATTTCTCAGGTCACCCCCGGCGAGTGGAGGATCACCGACAGGGAGATCCGCGGCGCACGGGTAGAGAGCATCGACTACCGCATTGCCGCCCTCGTCTACGAGCGGATGGAAAAAATGCTGAAAGCCGCCCCCACCTCGCTTTACGATTTCGATGCCTGGCGGGATTGGCGCGACCTCTGGCAGGAGCCGATGGTGGATTGCAAATACGCCAAGGAAAACGGCTGTCTCAAGCCCGTGGTCATTGCCATCTACGAGGCACTGTGGAGCTTTCACAAAGAGGGTAGGCTCCGCAGCAGAATGCCACTACCCGGCGAAACCCAATTCCTGCACTTCTGGCTGGAGGATTGAGCCGGCGAAGGAAAGGTAGAGCAGGAGGAGGGCGCTTTTGCAAAAGCGCCCTCCTCCTGCTCTTTCTTTGCCTACGGCAAAGAAATTCACATCCTCCTCCCCCAAAACCTTCAAAAAAGAAGGGGAAAAGGTACAAGCAAACCCAAAAGCCAAACGGGGCGAAAAATTTTGATTTGTCGCTTTGTTCGCACGAGCCTTTTGTTGGAAGTTTTGATCAAACTTTTTCAAAAGTTTGCGGGGCATGGGGCAGAGCCCCATACAGGGCATTTCTCTTTTGGTAGCTTTTCTCTTTGTGCCTCTGGTGTCAAAGAGAAAAGCGGGCGAGGAGTTTGTAAACGCCAAATGGCTGTAGCCACAGGGCCTTTCAGAGTCCTTAGCCACTTTTTCTTTGCAGGTATGAGCCGCAAAGAAAAAGTTATCAAAAAGAAACGGCGTTTTTGTGGGCGCCGCCCACACCCGCAAACTTTTGAAAAAGTTTGATCAAAACTTTCAAAAAAGAGTTTGTGCGAACATTGCGATAAACCCCAATTTGTTTGTGCGGTTATCCGCTATGAACTCTTTTGTCCTTTTTTAAGGTTTTTGCGGAGGAGAGGGTGAATTTTTTGCCCAAAAGGGCAAAAAAGAGGGGACGTGCGCGAGCGTCCACTGTGTGGGATGCAGCGAGCGCTAAGGATGTGGCCTGTCCTCGGCTACGCCGAGCACTGCAATGTTTGCCTTTGGCAAACATTGCAGCCGTCGCAGAACGCGAGCAAAACGCGATTTGCGATGCGTGATGCGAAAACGGCAACAGGAAAGAGGAGGCGGCTTTTGCAAAAAGAGCCTCCTCTCCCTCAACGGGCGGCTTTTGTCAAAAAGAGCCTCCTCTCCTTCAATCAGCCAAGCCAATCGAAATGGTTCCGCATTTCCTGCAGGGACAGCTCCTTGCGAGAAAAGGTGAAGCGCACGTGCAACAGCCGTGGGTCCTCGGGGGAGCGGGCCGCGCAGAACAGATTGCCCCGCAGCGCAGCGTCCTCCTCTAGCCCCTGCAGCTCCGGAAGGCGCACATCCGCCCGGCGCAGGCGCAGTACCGCATGCGCCACGGGCAGATCGGGTCCCTCCCTATCCACCAAGAAATACACGCTTTTATCGGAGACCACCCGTCCGGCCAGCAGCAACACTGCCGCCGTCTGCAGCGTCAGTGCATCTAAGTCTGCGTCCGGTAAGGGGAAGAAGCCAAGACCGCCAAGGTCATACTCCAATCGCACTCCCGTAAGCCTTGCCAACCGCGTGATCCGCTGGCGGATCAGCCGCAGGACCTCCGTAGCGCTCCCCTCCGGCGACGGTGCCGCCAGCAGCTCTCTGATCTCGCTTAGCCACCGTGCCATCGGGTGATACAGCTCCTCACGGGGCTGGGTCAATGCCGACACGCCGTATGTGGAGATCCGCAGCCAGGAGGGGGCACGGTCAAGATACAGCAACGGCGCCATCAACGCGGCAGCCGCCTCCTTGGGCGGCAGGATCATCAGCCCTCTGCCACCGGCAACACCACCACCGTCAAAGAAAACCAGCGGCGCCTCTCTGCTCTGCAGCAGTAACGCCTCTCTCGCGCGCCGTCTGCGGTGCAGCGCCAACGCGCTCTCCTCCGCCGCGGGCATTGGAAACAGTCGCATAAGGGCGGCTCCTCTGCGACACACCGCATCGGGAAATCGTCCCGCCAGCACCTTATCGTCGGCATCCACCAGCACCAAGCCGCCGGAGGCAGGCTCCTCGCGAGCATCCACAACACCCATCAGCTCTTCCGTTATGGTATAGGACAAATCCAACACCTCCTTCATCCTTCATAAAAACGGCGGCCGCGCCGCCCTGCCGGGCGCGCGGTCGCTTTGGTTATTGCTTCTTCCAGGTGCCGGGCGTAAAGAGCAGCAGCATCGGAAACAGCTCCAGTCTACCCGCCAGCATATCAAAAATCAAAATCAGCTTGGAGGGGGTGGAGAAAAACGCAAAATTCTGTGTGGGCCCCACCTGGGAAAGGCCGGGACCGACGTTATTAAGCGTAGCGGCAACAGCGGTGAAATTGGTCACCAGATCGTGATTTTCCAGCGAAACGAAAAATACCGACGCCGCAAATACCACAAGATAGCACACGATATAAGCATTGACCGAGCGCACCACCTCGTGCTCCACGGGGCGGCCATCGATGGAGATCTTTTTCACCTGCTTCGGGTGGATCGCCACGCGCAGCTCCCGCAGCATGCCCTTCACGAGAATAACGATACGGGAGATCTTGATGCCGCCGCCGGTGCTGCCGGCACAGGCACCGAGGAACATCAAAAGCACCAAAAGGGCCTTTGAGGCAGCGGGCCAGAGATCGAAATCCACCGTAGCGAAGCCTGTGGTCGAAATAATGGAGCCCACAGTAAAGAATGCGTGACGAAGGGCTTCTGCCCAAGTAGAAAAGCTGGCGCGAATGTTCCACGCAATAAATATACCGGCACCGGCAACGATCAGCAAAAAGGAACGTATTTCAGCGCTGAAGGCCTCCTTGATTCGTCCACGAAATGCCAAATAATAAGATGCAAAATTGAGAGAAAAGATCAGCATGAAGATCGTGACCACCCACTGAATGTAGGGTGAAAAGCTTCTCAAGCTATCAGCGCGTGTGCCAAATCCACCAGTACCGGCAGTGGCCATTGCGGTATTTATGGCATCGAAGGGAGACATTCCCCCGCACAGCAGCAGTAAAAACTGCAGCAATGTCAGGCAGAAATAGATCACGTATAGGATCAGCGCAGTGGTGCGTACGCGAGGCACCAGCTTGCTGACATCAGGACCCGGGCTTTCTGCCTTCATGATATGCATATTCTGCCCGCCGGAAAGTGGGAGAAACGCCATCACGAACACCAGCACGCCCATACCGCCTACCCAATGCGTGATGCTGCGCCACAGAAGCAGCGCACGCGGCATAGACTCCACGTCTGCAAGAATGCTGGAGCCTGTGGTGGTAAAGCCGGAAACACTTTCAAAAAGGGCATCCACAAAGGAGGGGATCGCACCGGAAACGTAAAAGGGCATGGCGCCGAATACAGAAAGCACTACCCAGGAAAGAGACACGATCACAAAGCCCTCTTTGGAATAAAGAGTCATATTTTTCGGCCGGCGCAGGATCAGCAAAAAGCCCACCGCCATGCAGGCGGCAACGCACCAGAGCAGCGCGGCCAATACCTCCTCCTTGCAGATCAGTGCAGTGAGGGTAGGCGCTGTCAAAAACAGTGCCTCAAACAGCAGCACCCATCCAAGGACGTATTTGATCATCCGATAATTCATACCGTCTCCTCACTTCAGCACGTCGGTGATGTCGTGCAGAGGCATCAGCTCGGAAACGATGACCACCCGGTCACCGGGCTGGATCATATCGTTACCGCGTGGGATGATAACCTTTTTGCCGCGCAAAATGGAGGCGATCAGCACATTGGGCTTAAAGGCCAAGGCGGAAAGGGGCTTGCCCGTGATGGGCGACTGCTCCTTGACGATGAATTCCGACGCCTCGATCTTGCCCTTGATGATATTGTAAAGGGTTTCCACGTTGCTGCCGATGGTGTTTTTCATGGCGCGCACGAACCGCACGATCATATCCGAGGCGATGTTTTTGGGATAGATGGTGGAATCCAGATCCAGATGCCGCACCACGTCGTCAAAGTCAAAGCGGTTGATCTTGGTAATGATCTTGGCTTTTCCGGCACTCTTGGCATAAAGGGAAAGGAGAATGTTCTCCTCGTCGAGATTGGTCAACGCTACAAAAGCGCCTGTGGTGGCCAAGCCCTCCTCCAGCAGCGTTTCCTTGTCTCCGCCGTTGCCGTGAATGACGGTCACGTGGGGGTACAGAGAGCACAGCTCGTCGCAGACCGCCCGGTTTTTTTCGATGATCTTCAGGTGAATGCCATCCTGCGGAAGCATTTCTGCCAAATAGTGCGCGGTTTCACCGCCCCCCACCACCATTGCGTCCCGCACGGAGTGGGTCTTGTAGCCGATCTTGTCAAAGAAAACAGCGGCGTTGCGAGGAGAGGCGATCAGAGAGATCACATCCTTGCTGGCAAATACCAGATCACCGTTGGCAATGTAGGCATTGTCCCCCCGCTCCACGGTGCAGATCAGCACGTCGCTGTGAAGCGTAGCGGCCATCTGACGCACCGACATACCGACCAGAGGACTCTGCTCCGGCAAGCGGAACTTCACCAGCTCCACGCGGCCGCCGGCAAAGGTATCGATCTTGAGGGCAGAGGGGAAACGCAAAATGCGGCCGATCTCACAAGCGGCGGCATACTGGGGATTGATAACCAGCCCCAGTCCCAGCTCGTCCTTCAGATAATCGGATTCCGTGCTATATTCGGGATTTTTGACACGGGCAATGACCTGACAGCCGCTCGCCTTTTTGGCAATCATGCAGCAAAGCAAATTCAGCTCGTCGGAGCCGGTTACCGCAATCAGTAGGTCGGCGCTATCAACGCCGGCGGTCTGCTGCACTGCGTGGGTGGCACCGTTACCGATCACGCCCATGATATCCAGACGCGCGGAAAGCTCCTTGACAGTGGTGGGGTCGGTATCAATCACGGTGATGTTATTTCCCTGCTCATTTAACTGTTCGGCCAAATTCTGGCCAATCTTGCCGCAACCGACGATGATGATGCTCAACGCGCCCTCGGTTTTGGCTAACGACTTCTTCATAGCGGTCATCCTTTCTCAAAATCACAGAGATATGATATCACATTATACACCATCATGATGGGAATGTCAATCACTCCTCGCTTTTTTCTACTCCTCTTGGATATCAAAAGCTGCGTATAGCCGGCGAAATTTTGGAAAATACTGATAGTGAAGCACCCAAGCGGTGCGGAAAGGAGAAGTGTATGGCACAAATCACGGAAAAGGAGCTCTCCGCTTTGGGGGATCTTCTTACACTGGAAACCACACTGCAAAAGAAATGTGAGTGCATGGCCGCGGAGGCCGGCGATGCCGGTCTTACGCAATGCTATCAGCAAATGGCCGCGCACCATCAACGCCATGTCAACGAGCTTTACGACAAGCTGAAATAACAAAAAGGTAGGAAACGGTATGGAAAATTGCGGATTTAACGAAAAGGAGCAGATGACGGATCTCCTCACGCTGGAAAAGCATCTGGCCGGCAGCTACAACAGCTTTGCGCTGGAGGCCGCTACTCCCGAGGTGGTTAACTGCCTCGGCGCCCTGCTGAATGATACCCACCGGATGCAGCAGCAGATCTTTGCGGAAATGAGCAGCCGCGGCTGGTATCCCACCCCCAAGGCAGAGGATACCAAGATCATGGAGGCACGGCAGAAATTTGCCACCGCCACCGGAAAATAACCCGGTAAACGGTGTGAGTTTTAAAGAAAAAAGCCGCGAAAACGCGGCTTTTTTCCTTATTTGGCGTCCTCGGCGGCAGAAGCCTCGGCGGCATCCTCAGCCTTCAGCACGGAAAGCTCGTCAAAGAGCGCATCCAGCGCTGCGATCACCTTCAGCTTTTCCTCCTCAAGGTCCTCCTCGGTGTGCAGATCACGGTAAACCAAGCGCCCAAGATTTTCGTATTGCTCATCCATGCGGATCTCCAGCGCCTTGATCTTGACGGCCTTGGAGGCGCCGTCCAGCATTTCCTCGGCCTTGTTGCCGGCACGGCGAAGGGCTCTTTGCGCCTTGGTGCAGAAGCGGTTAAAATTAGACATAAGGGTTCCTCCTTTCTCATTCTCCATAATCAGTATAGCGCATTTTTTTCAAAAAGTAAAGTTTTTTTTGAAAAATGCATAAAAAAGATGCCACTGCGGGAAAATACAGGCAAAAACGGAGGTGTTTTTTGGGATGAATATGGATAAAAAAAGCTACGCCCGCTACGTGGAGGCACGAGCGCCCCGCTCTCCCCTCTTGGCGGATTGCCTGCGCGCCTTTCTGGTAGGTGGCGGCATCTGCCTTTTGGCAGAGGGAATGATCCAGCTGCTGATGCATCTGGCCGGCATGGCACGGGAGGATAGCGCCACGCTCACCTCGGTGGCACTGGTGCTGATCGCGGTGGTGCTGACCGGCATCGGCGTATTTGACCGCATCGCGCAGTTTGCGGGCGGCGGCACGCTGGTACCCATCACCGGCTTCGCCAACGCGGTGGCCTCCTCGGCCATTGATAGCCGTGCAGAAGGCTTTGTGCTGGGCGTGGGCGCCAAGATCTTCACCGTGGCGGGGCCCGTGCTGCTTTACGGCACCGCCTCCGGCGCGCTTTACGGCGTCATTTATTTCATCTGCAAGCTGGCCTTTGGCGCATAATATCGCAAGGATCCCCCCTGCGAAGTCGAACGCATGGGCGTTCTTGCGCACACCGCCCTGCGTCAAAAATTTTGTTTTGCGGCCATTTCGCTCTTGACACAAGCCGCCGCTTGTGGTATAATATGGCGTATCCAAAAATATTGGGATGTCGCCAAGCGGTAAGGCACCAGACTTTGACTCTGGTATTCGTCGGTTCGAATCCGGCCATCCCAGCCAAAAAAGGGCACCCGCATGGGTGCCCTTTTTTGGCTGGGATGGAGCAATGCGACCGAGCCGCGAAGCGGCGTCGGTTCGCATTCGCCGCCCGAAGATCGGGGAGCTCGCTCACCAGGCGCAGGGCGCGCGAATCTTCGCCGCAGGCGAATACCCGGCAAACGGTATGAAAAAAGCACGCGCAAGCGTGCTTTTTCAACTAAATCCGCCGATGGCGGAAGAAATCCACCTGCGGTGGATGAAATCGCTTCGCGATGAAATCTGCCTTGCGGCAGGATATGGAGGCGGATTTAATTTCATCTGAGGCGGCACGCCGAAGATTTCATCCGAGTTCGGATTTCATCGTGCTCGGCACGATTTCATTCTTTTCGGGTCTGTAGACAGATTCGAACCGGCGAAAGCCTTCCTCCGAGAGGAAGGTGGCACGGCGTAAGCCGTGACGGAAGGAGCCTGCGCGACTTTGAAATTTGATTAAACTTTATGGCAACGCGCTCTCCCTCAGTCAGCCTACATACTCCGCTTCGCTCCGTGGCAAGTTTGCTTCGCAAACATTGCGGCCGCCAGCTCCCTACAAGGCGTAGCCTTGTGGACGGAGAGGAGCCTATTTATGCGATACGGTTGAAATGCTTACAAAGTTGTGGTATAATGAAAAAGAAAGGCGGTGAGGCAATGTTTGGAGCAATATACGGAGATGTAATCGGTTCGTATTACGAGGTTCATTGTACAAAGGATTACAATTTTGAATTTAACAAAGACAGCTGTTTTACAGATGATAGCGTATTGATCGCGGCAGTCTGCAAGGCAATTCTCAATAATCCATCCGAAATATCCAAATGGACTCTTCGCGCGCGAGCAAAAGAATACGCCTCACAATACCGTCAATATTATTCGTATCACCCACACGCAGGATTTGGTAATATGTTTGCCGCTTGGGCGAAAGATCCGTATGCAAGAAACGGACACAGTTATGCAAACGGTGCCTCCATGCGC
>SVTA01000014.1 GCA_015064005.1 Oscillospiraceae bacterium | reverse complement strand
GCTCCTCATTGAGGGTAAATTCTCTCGGCACGGCACTTTCCGTGGCGGATACCGTGCGGCGATCACGCCACACCCGCTCCGCACGGCGCTCCACCAGCCCCTTTTTTTGCAGGGCATCGGTCTGCGCCTTGGTGATACCGGCTGCCCGCAGAGCCTTTTCCTCCACGGTGCCCGCAAGGATCAGCGCCAGTGCCTCCCGCTGCTTTTCCCCAAGTCGCTGCCCCTTGACCTCGCCATCTATCAGCGCCCGGGCGGCGGCCTCGGGGACGGCCAGCGCAAAGCTGACCTCCTCCTTTTCGGCCATTTCGTTTTTCTGACGCAGCTCTCTCGTCACCAGCTTCAGGCGCACAAGATGCTGCAGGTAATGCTCGGTTTCCGCACCGAAGCGAGCACGCAGGGTATCCAGCCCCGCGCTGCCCACCTTCTGCAGATGGGAGAGCAAAAAGGTCTCGTCGGTGGAAAGGCGCCGCACGTCCGAAAGGGCCCTGCCCGTAGGCACAAAGCGCTCTGCGAGGCTCGCCAGCGCCCCCGCGGGGATCATGGCGTGCACCGCGTCACCCGTGGTGCAAAGCGTCATTTCCCGCAAAAAGCATACGAGCCCCAGCATCTCCTCGGAAAGCGAGATGCGAGGCGTCGCAACAGAGATGATGGGCTTGACCCCGTCGTATTGTGAGCTGTCTGTGAGGGACATCACCAGCGCCATCCGCCGGCGATTTCCGCCGCCAAAGGGCACCGTGACAAAGCTGCCGGGGAAAACGGCCTCCGCCAGCTCCTCCGGCACCTGATAATCGTATTCCCGGTCAAGGAACCAGGGGGCATCCAGTAGCCTGACCTTTGCATATTCCTGCCGCATCTGCCCCCTCCTTTCCTGTATTTGCGAGGGAATCAGTCCTCAGCCTCGGCCTCGGCCTCAGCTTCGACCTCCGCCTCGTCCCCAACTGCAGTCTCGGCTTCCTCGGCGGTCTCCTCGGACACTTCCTCAACCACAGGGGCATCCACGATCTCGTATTTGCCGGCCTTCATGCTGTCAATGGCGTTCTTTACGGCCTTCTTGTCGGCCAGATCCTGATCGATCAGGGAAGCAATGCTGCCGCCGCCGTCCTTGCTGCCGGTCAGAGTGCTTTCCGCCGCGGCGCGCTGGCGAACGTATTCATCGGTGATCAGACGGGCACACTTGGCGGTAGCAATAGCCAGCTGGTAGCGGTTGTATTCGCCTTTGGTCAATTCTTCGATGGTGGGATAGATCATAGTTTTTCTCCTTTTATGCACACTTGATTGAGTGATGTATTACTGAAAATAACGGGTGGCGGCGTCGGCGTTGCGGCACAGTGCGGCGCGCTCCGCGCGGACGATGGCCCGGATGTCTGCCACGGCCTCGTCAGCACGGCCGTCGTAATTGTAGATCACGTAATCGTATTCGGTTACGTGGGGGATCTCCTCCCGCGTCTGGGCAAGACGGGCAAGGATCTTCTCCTCGGTTTCGGTGCCGCGCCCGCGCAGCCGCGCCTCCTGCACCGTAAAGGACGGGGGGAGCAGCATGATCAGCACCGCATCCGGGTACAGCCGCTTCACGTTGGCGGCGCCGGCCACCTCGATCTCCAGCAGCAGGTTGTATCCGTTTCGCAGCACCTCCTCGGCCTCCCGCTTCGGTGTGCCGTAGTAGTTGCCGCAATATTCGGTGTATTCCAGCATCTCGCCGGCGGCAATGCGGGCCTCAAAGGCCTCTCGGGTCAGAAAATGGTAGTTCACGCCGTCGATCTCACCGGGGCGAGGTCCGCGGGTGGTGGCCGATACCGAATAGCGATAGTCATCGTCCTGCATCAGCGAGGAAAGCACCGTGCCCTTGCCACTGCCGGCAGGGCCGGAAACCACCACCAGAAGGCCGCTTTTCTTGTTATCTGTCACAGCACGTCCTCCTCTCCGGGATCCTCCACGCCCAGGGTCTCGTCATCCAGACGGTTGGCAATGGTTTCCGCCTGAATGGCCGAAAGGATCACGTGCTCGCTATCCGTGATGATCACGGCGCGGGTACGTCTGCCGCAGGTCACGTCAATGGTGCGTCCCTCGTCCTTTGCGTCCTGGATCAGGCGCTTGACCGGAGCGGAATCCGGGCTGACCAAGGCCACCATACGGTCCACGGCCACCATATTGCCAAAGCCGATATTGATAAATTTCATAAGCATCTCCTTTTGGGCATAACGCTGCCCCAGTGCCCTCGCAGGCGCATCTAACGCGCGCCACACCGCAGCGCGTAAAAATAAATATACAGGATATATTATAATACAAATTTTCGGGGTTGTCAATGAATTTGTGCCGGTTTTCAAAAAAATTTCGCTCTCTTTTCAAAAAAATTCGCAAAACCCCTTGCATTTGGCGCAATTTTCGTGTAAAATAAGGTGAATACTTTTGTGCTGCGGCGCCATCCGCGGCAAACGAACCCCTACACAGTACACTTTTGGAGGTATAAAACTATGGTAGTAGCAGGCGATTTTAAGAACGGTATTACTTTTGACGACGGCCAGGGCAACGTGCTGCAGGTCGTTGAGTTTCAGCACGTAAAGCCCGGTAAGGGTGCCGCGTTCGTCCGCACCAAGCTGAAGAACGTGATCACCGGTGCCGTGATCGAGAAGACCTTTAACCCCACGGATAAGTTTGAGAACGCTTACATCGAGCGCAAGGATATGCAGTATTCCTACAACGACGGCGATCTCTATTACTTCATGGACATGGAGTCCTTTGATATGATGCCCCTCAACAGCGACAAGCTCCCCGAGAGCTTCAAGTTCGTGAAGGAGGAGATGATGTGCAAGATCGTTTCCTACAAGGGCAACGTATTTGGCGTTGAGCCTCCCACATTCGTGGAGCTGGCCGTTGCACAGACCGACCCCGGCTTCGCCGGCAACACCGCCACCAACACCCTGAAGCCCGCCACCCTTGAGACCGGCGCCGAGATCAAGGTGCCCCTCTTCATCAACGAGGGCGACGTGCTGAAGATCGACACCCGCACCGGCGAGTATCTCTCCCGTGCATAATCCAACAAAGGAGTCAGTACAATGAGCATGATGGAAAAAGCCTCTTACCTGAAGGGCCTTGCCGACGGTCTTGCTATTGACGATACCACCAAGGAGGGTAAGCTGATCGCCGCTCTCGTAGAGATGGTAGAACTGATGGCCGAAAAGATCGATGAGCTGGATCACGACGTAGAGGAGCTGAACGATTACTGCGAGGAGCTGGACGAGGATCTCGGCGACGTTGAGGAGGTTCTCCTTGACCTGGACGAGGACGAGTGCGACGGCGACTGCGACTGCTGCGATTGCGCAGACGATTGCGATTATATGGACGAGACCTTTGAGATCGAGTGCCCCTCCTGCGGCGACAAGATCTGCTTCGACGAGAGCGTGGATCCCGAGGAGCTGGTTTGCCCCGCTTGCGGCGAGAAGATCTCCTGCAAATTCGAGGACGAAGAATAATTACCCGCAAAACGGTATTGAAAAACCCCCGCGTCAGCGCTGCTGACGCGGGGGTTTTTCGTCGCTCGCCAAAAAGCGACTTATAAATAGAATGCAATGCCCAGCGCCCCCGCCAACAGAATGGTGAGAATGGGAGAAAGGGGCTTCCCGCGCCATTTTTTGAAAGCAAAAAAGGCTGCGGTAAGTATCAGCAGGATCAGCAGCGCGGCGAGATCGGGCACAGGCGTATCACCAATGTGGGAAACGGTAAGCAGCTTACCCAGCAGCATGGTGACCGCCGTGGCCAGGATCAGCCCCACGATCACCGGTCGCAGGCCGCCGAGAAAGGCTCTGACACCGCCCAACCGAAGGAGGTTGCGGATCAGCGCGGCAATGACCAAGATCACGACAAAGGAGGGCAGCACCACGCCAAGGGTGGCCAGCAGCGCGCCGCCAAGACCCGCCTCATTTGCCCCCACGAAGGTGGCCATATTCACCGCAATGGGACCGGGGGTGGATTCCGCTACGGCAATAAAATTCAGCAGCTCCGCCTCGGTCATCCAGCCGTTTTGCAGCACGACCTCGCGGATCATGGCGATCATACCGTACCCGCCGCCAAAGGATACCGCACCAATTTTTAAAAAGGAAAGAAACAGTTCAAGATAGATCATTGCCGTCCCCCTTCCTCGCGTTGACTTGGCGGTGATTGCCCTTTTGGGCGCGCCAAGCGGTGCACACGTATCCACCAACGCCAAGAAGCCCACCCGCCAGAATGTAGTAAAGCGCGGAGATCTCGATGGCAAGGAGAGAGCAGCACAGCATCCCCACCGCCGTTACGGCCAAAACGGTAACGGTAAAGGGGGTCTTTTTCATTTTTCGCAGCATTCTGAGGCCGGCGCTGAAAATCAGAAAGATCACCGCTACCTGTATGCCCCGGAAGGCTGCCGCCACCACGCGAAGAGAAAGAAAAGCCTCAAAAAACAGAGATATGACAAAAATAACGGTGATGGAGGGAATGCACATGCCCAAGGTGGCCACCAGAGACCCGAAAAAGCCCGCCATCCGATGGCCTATCCACGTGGCGGCATTGATGGCGATGGGGCCGGGAGTGGATTCCGCAATGGCCACCATATCCATGAACTCGTCGTGATCGATCCATTTCTTTTCGCTGACAAACTCGTTTTCCAGCAGGGCGATCATGGCGTAGCCACCGCCAAAGGTGAAGAGCCCGATCTTCAGCATGGTGAAAAAGAGACGCGCAAGCAGCTTATTTTTGGACATTTTCCACACCGTCCGGGTACTTTTTCTGCAAAAAGCGGAGGAAGAAGATGAGCGCGATGCCGATAAGGATCATCACGATGGACCAGAACTGAGAGGGAGAAAGCGCGCCGAAGAGCTTGCCGCGATCGTCGCCGCGCACGAACTCCAAAAGGAAGCGGAAGCAGCCGTAAGCGATGAAATACACGCTGAGTCCGTGGCGAAAATGCCATTTCAGGTACAGGAGCGAGCAGACGGCAAACAGAAGGAACAGAAAGCCCGCCTCATAGAGCTGGGTGGGATGCACCCTCTGAAAATGACCGGGGAACAGCACGCCGAAGGCGCTATCCGTGGGCTTACCGTAGCAGCAGCCCGCGAAAAAGCAGCCGATGCGCCCAAAGGCGTGGGCAATGAGAATGCAGCAGGGCGGCAGCGATAGGATGTGGGTGAGGCGGGTCTTGTAGCGCCGCCGCATCACGGCATATACCGTAAGGAAGCATGCGGCGCCGCCGATCAGGCCGCCGATGAAGGTCAGATTATCCAGGCTGAAGCGGAAACCCAGCGCGGGATATTTGATATAGTTGTAAACAGCTTGGAACAGCGCCGCGGAAAGGATGCCCACAGCGATCGAAAGCAGACCGTTATAGAACAGGAAATCCACAAAGGCGGGCTCAATGTTTTTGATCTTGGCGTACAGCATCATCACGCCGAGGGCGGCCGCGATTCCCACAGCGATCATCACGCCGTACATATACACGGAAAAGCGGTCAAACAGGGTTATAATCGGTTCGGGTAGCATAGTTTCTCCTTTTACCCCAAAAACGGGGCGAGTTTTCTCTTATTTCGACTTATAATAAAGCATGCAGTGGCAATAGCCCTCAAAGTCCTTGTCCTTGATCTGATCCCGGAATTCCTTGCACATACATTTGTTTTCCGGTGTGCGCTCCAGTCGGCAGGGGCAGTAGCCACCGGTACGCGCGAGGCCCTCTCTGATGGCCTTGACGATCTCGAGATCGGTATTTTCCGTAATTTTCATAACGCAATTCTCCTTTTTTGATTAGTTTATCTCTCCGCATCAAAAAGATGCAGGGCGTCGTACAATTCTCCCCGTTTTCCCGCAGAACGGAGCATCTGCACAGGCGAAACACCCCGATCCCCACGGAACAGACGGCATAAGACCCAAAACGGTACGAAAAACACCAGCAGCACAGGGTGTTTTTCGGTTTGCGGCCAGCGAGCGTTGCATTTTTCCTTTACGTTGAGAAGCGCTGTGGACAGCGCGCTTTTCCCTTCCCGTCGGCGGAGGGTGACCACCGCACTGCCGGCGTAGGCGTCATTTCCCCGCCCGAAGTTGCCGCTGGCGAGGAAATCTGCGTAAAGCCGATCCGCAAGGGCTGCGTCGCCGCCACCAAAGGGATTCTCGGCAGGAGCAAGCCCCAAATGACGCACGGCCGCAAGGGTCACGGCTTCGGCAAAGCGGTAAAGGCCGCATTCCCGCAGCACGGGCAGCAGGCGCGGAGTCAGCGCAGACGTCCACTCCTTTTTGACAAAAAGGGCGTAGTCCATCACTTGCCGCAGGCCGAGCCCGCCCTCCCGCATATGCTGCTGCATATGTAACAGCAGGATCAGCGCTTGATGGAAGGGATCGGGTACGGGGATCACGTCACCGCCAACCGTTGCCTCCACTGCCGTTCCCAACGTGTCGGCAAGCAGCGCCTCGATCCGTGCGCCCGCCTTGCCCTCCGGGATGCCGGCTACGGCGCGGTGCAGCTCAATCACGCATTTGCCCTTGCGGTAAGCGGCGTGCCGTTCATCCGGCTCAGCCTCCCGCTTATAGCCCCGCGACAGCAAGATCTCCTCCGCCAAGGGATAGTGCCCGGCAGAAACAAGGCAGTCAATGTCGCCTGCCACCCGCAGCTCCGGGGTGGGATAATGCCTCGCCACGGCGTCGCCCTTGAGGATCACGGCGGGGATCTCTGCCTCGCGAAGCTGTGTCAGCAGCCACCGCCGCTCCGCAGCCAGCGCCTCATTTTGGCGCAGCAGCGTGACCGAAAGATCCTGCAGCTCCAATAGCACGTTTTCCGGGAGCGTATCCTCCGCTAAGTATCCGTATCCCTCCCCCAGCACGCCGAATACCGTGTGCGCCCGGGCAAGCTCCAGCACCGCTTTGTGATCCACACCCGCCGGCAAAACGGGAGGCGTTTCGGTAACGGCGACAGAAAGCAGCGCGGAAAGCGCCTCCTCTGTCCGATGCTCTGCTTTGGTCTCCTCCGCTTCCGCGTGATGCTCAAGGAACAGGAACACCATCACCGCCACAAGCTCATAAGGCATGGGGCAAAATTCGCCGGGATTGACCTGTGACATCAGGAAAAGACCGATGTAGCAGAGCGCCAGCGCCCGGGAGAGCGCGTCCGGCGTTTTTTTCATTAGTATAAAACGACGCCACAGCAGCACGCCCCAGCCGAGGGTGCCCACCAGTCCCAGCCCTGCCACCACCTGTGGGATCATCATATGATACCAGTTCATGGCAAAGGTTTTGGGGTTGTAAATATCCGCATTGCCGGTGTAGCCAAGGCCCACGCCAAACACGGGATGGCCGAGGAAGTCCTCCACCGCCCGCTTCAGCAGCAGCACGCGAGGCTCGTTCCCCTCTATGAAGCCGTTTTCAAAGCGGAAGGAGAAAAATTTCAGCAAAAAGCCGCCCGCGGCAAGCGCCGCCACAGCAAGCATGGCCAGCAGCACCAGATTACGCCTGCGGTGCCGCACGTCGCGGCGCAGCAGATACAAAAAGCAAAGACCAAAGAGCGCTACACCCATGAGAAGCCCACCCCGTGAGCCGGTCAGCAGCAACGCAGCCAAAAGCCCAAGTCCACCGAGGAGATGCCATCCCCTGCCCCGCTGGGCAAAATAGAAGGGGGCGGGCAGGCCAAGGAGCATATAGGTGGCAAACACGTTGCGATTATCGATACTGATGAGGCGCAGATGACCGTAGATCTTCAGATCGTCCTGCATCCACACCAGACGCTCCGCGTAAAAATGCAGCGTAAAAAAGGCAGCGCAGGCAGCGGCAACATAAAGCGCGGTCAGCAGCAGCAGACGTGGGTCGTAATCCCGACGGCGGGCAAGCTGCGCCTTCAGGATCAGGTAAAGGCCCACCATGCCAAAGCCCAGGCCAAATACGTAATACAGCGTGGCGGGGCGGAAATATTCGGCGGCGGAAAGGCACCCGACGCCGCCCAGCGTTGTGCCAACGGACACCGCCATAAGTCCCGCGAAGGAGTAGCCGATACGGTAACGGCCGCGATAATAGATGAAGTGAAACAGCAGCGCCGCCACCACGGGAATGGCAAGCCAGATGAAGCCGATAAAGATCTCGTAGGGGTTATCCTCGTGGCAGTAGGAAACCAGCACCGTCAACAGCAAAAAGGGGCAGGTGGTGGCAAATACATCGTCCGAAACAACCAGGATCAGCACGGTCAGCACCACAAAGCCAACCGCTACCGGGATCTGCCAATGCAGCGCCGTGGCGGCACATTCCACCATGGCCAACATCAGCATAAAGGCGGGGGAAACAAGGAAGCGGCGCAGCTTCCGCAGCCACACGGGTGCTGCGGCGTGCAGATCGCCTCCCAAAACAGATGCTTCCATCGGGAGCTCCTTTCTTACCAACAACGGTATGCTTTAACTATCCCCATAGACGGGGCGGATTTTCAGATAAATTTCGTAGGCGTGACGGGTCTTTTTTGCCGCGTCTGACCAGCGGAAGTGAGCAAGACGCTCCAGGGCCAGCTCTCCATCTGCCACCGCGCGGCCGCCCACCACGTCGGCCATCAGCTCTGACAGCCTTTCCGCACCGTGGGGCGGGAAATACCGTCCGTAATTCGCAGAAACCTCTCGGTTGGTGGGGATGTCGCTGAGCAGCAGCGGCAGACCGCAGGCCATGCACTCGGTCTGAGGCGAGCCGAAGCCCTCGTAGATGCTGGGGAACACGAAGGCTGCTGCCTCCTGATACAGCTTGGCGCAATCCGCGGCGGATACGTAGCCTGTAAAGCGAATATCCCCCAAAACGGGGGGCATTTTCGCCAGTTTATGATAGTCCTCAGCGCCAAAGCCGTCGCGCCCCGCGATCACCAGCGAAAAGCCCCCGTCATCACCGGCCTTGCAAAGCCGACGGTAGGCCTCCATGAGCACGCCCGGATTTTTGCGCTTTTCAACGGTGCCCACAAAGAGAAAAAATTTTCTCTTTTTCAGCCCCGTGAGGGCACTATTTTCGTAATGCTCGGCCACGGCAGTGTCAGCCGTGCCCTCGTAATAGCCCGGGTGCACCGCTACCACCTTGTCCTTGGTCTGCGGGAATCGGGCGATCAGCTCCTCGCGAATGGACTCGGATACCGTAAAAAGCAGGTCGGCGTGCTTCACCGCGCGGCGGATCATGGCGCGATTATAGATCGCGTAAGCCCGGGGCAGCGTTTCCGGATGACAAAAAGCGGTCAGATCGTGGATCGTCACCGCCGAAAGCGTCCCCTGCGGCATGTTGCGGGGCATGGCATAGTTGGCGTAATGCACCACGTCAAAATCCTGCAGCTTGCTCCGATAAGCGGCCGACTCCAGATACCTCAAATAGGCAAGCCGCGCCCGACGGCGTGGCCCCTTGGCGGCGAAATCCTCCCGCACCACCTCGGTGTCGGGCAGGGCGGCAAGGCTCCCGGCCAGATATCCGGCATAATTTCCGATACCCGTGCCAACGCTTGCCTGCAGGCCGTCGTCGATCAAGATCCTCATAGCTTCCCCTTCTCAAAGCCCCAGCTTTGCAAATTCCTCAAACATTTTTTGCCACGAAAAGCAGCGCTCCACGTGAGCGCGTGCCTCGGCACCCAAGGCGCGGCAAGCCGCCTCGTCAGCCAACAGATGCTCTAATGCCGCGGCAAGGTCGGCATCCTCCTCGGCCACCGGCAGCGCAGGTGTGGCGGGAATCCCCTCTGCGCCCACGGCGTTGGTTACTACAGGTAGCCCCATGGCCATGGCCTCCAAAATTTTGGTCTTGATGCCGCTGCCAAAGGCGATGGGCGCAAGCATACATTGCCATTTACCTACCACAGGGGGCAGACTCTCCACCTCGCCAAGCACACGGATATGCGGCGCGCTCTCCAAGCGCTCCCGTACTTCAGGGGGACAGGGACCCACCACCTCAAAGGTGAAATTACCCCCCAAACGGGGTAGGATATTCTCTGTAATGCGCTGCAAAGAGGCCACGTTGGCGGCCACGTGGAGATTGCCCACGAAGCCAAAGGTGCGGGGAGCCTTCTCCACGGAAAGCGCTGCGGCAAAGGCCTGCCCGTCCACGCCCATAGGCACGGCTACGGCCTTTTCCTCGCCAAGCACCCCGTTGAAGGCTGCCGTTTCCTCCGGAGAAACCAAAATCACCCCGTCGGCCCTTTGGGCGTAGTAGATCTCCGCCCCCACAAGGCGCTTTTGCTCGCAGCGCAGCACCAAGCGCCCCACAAGACCCCGACAAAGCAGACGGTCAGAGAGCGAGGACATACCGCCCGCATACCGGCCGGCGATACTCACGTCCCCCGTGCCCGCCGCCAGCTGGCGGCTGTAGCGCAGGGAGAGGAGGTCGTCGAGATCCAGTATTTTCCGCACCGTTTTGGGGGTAATGGCGTCCATATAGGGTGCGGTGCGGATCATATCCAGCAGCACCACCTCCGCACCCAGCTCCTCGGCAAAGGCGGCGATGGCAGCAGCGTTTTTCCGACTGTAATACAGCGCGCACTGCAGCGGCCAGCGGTGCTTACCGAAAAGACTGTGGCGGAGAAGATTGCGCAGCTTTTCTCCCTTGCCTATGGGTGCGGCAAAGCGCACCTCGCGGATGAAATCCGGCTTACCCGCGTCCGTGCGCGGCTGATCCCACTCCGGGAATACGTAAAGCGACACCTCAAAGCCCCGCTCCGCGAGCCCCCGGCAATAATGCCAAAGGGAGACCTTTCGGCCGCTGGTGGTGGGCCAGGGCAGACGGGAGGTGACGAACAGCAATGACCTTTTCATATCAGATCTCAAAAAAATCACTTTCCAGCATGATACAAAGGGTATGATAAACCGGCACGTACAGCTCCTGCACCAAATGGGTCTGCCGCGCGGGCACGCGGATCACGGCATCGGCTACGGCAGAAAGCCTGCCGCCATTCTCGCCGGTCAGCAGCACCACCTGCATGCCCTTGGCGTGGGCGGTCACTGCTGCCAGCATCAGGTTTTCCGCGTTGCCGGAGGTGGAGAGGCAAAGCAGCACGTCACCCTCCCGGCCGTATCCCCACACCTGCTGGGCGAAAACGGCGTGAGCGTCTCTGTCGTTGGCAAAGGCGGTGGAAAGCGCGCTGTGCTCCGTCAGGGCAATGGCGGGCAATGCGCCCTGCAGCGCCTCACCGAGGCGCGCGCCACGCTCCCGGTCGAGCGCCAGCATTTTTTGATATACCTCGTCGTTCAGCGGCCTTTTTTTGAGAAAGCCCTTCATCAGCTCGCCCACGATATGATCCGCATCTGCGGCAGCGCCGCCGTTTCCTGCCACCAACAGCTTTCCGCCCGCGGCAAAGCAATCCCGCAGCAGACTGTGGGTGGCAAGCATATCCGCCTCGAGGGAGGCGAGGGCGGGATGGCGATCCATCAGATCGCGCAATATGTCTCTGTAGGCCATATCACACCTCGTTTTCTAAAATTTGTCGGACGCAATCAAGCAAATCGTTGCCGTGCAGCTCGGCGTCAGGCTCCGCGCCGATGGCGGCGGTGTGGCAGCCGGCGGCGCGTCCTGCCGCCGTATCCCGGTCATTATCGCCGATCATCCAAGAGGCGGCAAGATCAATATGCAGTCGCTCTGCCGCCCGCAGCAGAAGCCCGGGCTTCGGCTTGCGGCAATCGCACTCGATCTTCAAATGAGGGATCTCGCCCGCAAAGCCCCGATCCGGGTGGTGCGGGCAGTAAAGTATACCGTTGACAAAGGCGCCCTCACGTCCAAGCAGGGTTTCCAGTCGGTCGTGAATGCGGCGCAGCCCCTCCTCCGTCACCTCACCCCGGGCCAACACGGGCTGATTGGTGACGATGATCACGGGATATCCCCGCTGATTGAGCATTCGGATGGCCTCGGCGGCGCCGGGGCAAAGCTCCAGCTCCTCCGGGCGGCGCAAAAAGCCTACGTAGCGATTGACGGTGCCGTCCCGATCCAGGAAAAACGCCCGCTGAGGCAGGGCTAGACTCTGCCGCGCCACGCGACCGGAGCGCAGATCCGCCTCCGCCTCGGCAAGGCGGGCGGGAGTGCCCATATCCTTCACGTATTCCGGGCTGTCGTAGGCGTAAAGCACGCCCTCGGCGGCCAATGGCCGCAGCACGTCGCGGTCAAGATCGGTTTTCTTCACCTCACCAAAGCGCTCCAGCACCCGGGGTGAGAACAAATGCAGCCCCGCGTTGACCCGGTTCGGCACGTCGCCACGATCCTCCGCGGGAGGCAAAAGCGCGGTGACGCGTCCATCTTCCTCCGTGCGGATCACGGTGCTGTCGTGAGGGTGACCGTTGGGGTGGGCAAGCACCGTGGCAACGCCCCCTCGCGCCCGATGATAGGCAAGAAAGCGACCGAGATCCACGTCAAAAAGCAGGTCGCCGCACAGCAGGAGGAAATCATCCCCCGAAAGCGTCTCCCGCAGCAGCGCCAGCGCGCCTGCGGTGCCGAGGGGCGTTTGCTCCTCCACGTAGGAAATATGAACGCCGAGGGCGCTGCCATCCCCAAAATGGGCACGGATGGCGTCGCCAAGATGGCCGATGACGAGAATGATATCGGTAAAGCCCTGCCGCCGCAGCACGGCGATCTCCCGCTCCAGCACCGGCACACCGGCAAGAGGGAGCATGGGCTTTGGCAGTGTGGCACACAGCGACGCAATACGCGTTCCCTTCCCGCCTGCCATGATCACGGTCTTCACCTCATCACCCCCTATGCTGAATGTCTTTTCGCGCAAAAAGAACATATCCGATAAAAAGCCCGAAAATTCCAATCGGAATAAAAACAACAAGCACTAATAGCCTAGCTATGAAAGCGTTGGAATTATGGTTATCTACCGAATAATAGATTTCCGAATTGCTTCTTAAATCTACTATTTCAGGTTCAGGTTGGAGGTGAAATATATTATTTTTGACAACTAATACCGAAACCTCTTGTCCAATTTTAATGTTATTCAACATAGTTTGATATTTTTGCGGCGAGTTGACCCAAACCAGCACAAATCTTTTGCTGTCTATCGTTACATAGATTTGAGTTAAACCTCTCGGAGGATCATACACTTCAATGTTTTCGAGTGTTCCGGTAATTTGTTCTGTATTTTTTTTGCTTTTGGAACGATTATCGTATAAAATACCACCAATCAAAGTTGCCAGCACAATCACGAACAGCATTAATTTGATCCATCGTTTGAGCTTGTCGTTAACTATTATGTGTTTATTCATAAAATATATCGCACCTCAAGTTAATCGAAAATCCAATCAAAAAAACGGCTTGTACCTTTGCTTGTAAAAGAAATCGAAAGTCCTTCAAATATAGATACAGATATTTTTATTATACACTTTTTATTGTCATTTGGCAAGGCCATTCACAAAGTTTTTGGCGCGATCCCGCAAAAAGAGCCCTCCGCACCCGTTTGAGGGTACGGAGGGCTCTTGATAAACGGTGATTTTGCGGCCTTGCCGCCGGCATCGCGCCGCCTGTAAAGATCACGCCTCGGCGTGCATCAGCGCGCGTACGCGGGCAAGCTCCTCCTCGGTAGGCACGGGTACGTCCGGCAAGGGGTACGAAAGGCCAAGGCAAGCATATTTTCGCTCCGCCATGTTGTGGTATCCCAGCACCCGCAGATGCGTCACGTGCCGCAGCGTCGCCACAAAGTCGGCAATGGCCTGAGCCTCGCCGTCGTTCATTCCCGGCACGTAGGGGTAGCGGATCTCCATGGGCACGCCGAGGCTGTCCACGTAACGGATATTGTCCAAAATCTGCCGGTTGGAAACGCCGGTACAGGCAAGATGCACCGCCTCGTCCATGGCCTTGATATCAAACAGGAAGGTGTCTACGAAGGGCAGAATGCGGTCCATCGTTTCCCTGCTGACGTAGCCGCTGGTATCCACGGCAATATGGATGCCGTGGGCCTTCAATATGCCCGCCAACGCCACGCAAAGCTCCACCTGCAGCAGCGGTTCCCCGCCGGAAAAGGTGACGCCGCCGCCACTTTCCTTCATGATCAGCTCATCCCGCAGCACCTCGGCGGCGATCTCCTCGGCCAAAGCCGCGCGGCCGCTGATCTCCAGCGCACCCTTGGGGCAGACCGCCTCGCAGGCTCCGCAAAGGGTACAGACCTCACGCTGCAGCACGTGCCGCCCCTCCACGGCCTTGTTGGCCTCGCAGAGGCCGGTGCATTGCAGGCAATGCACGCAAAGCGCTGCGTCGTAAAGCAATTCTTTTTTCCCCGAAAAGGACTCAGGATTGTGGCACCAGCGGCATCGGAGGGGACAGCCCTTGAAGAACACCGTGGTGCGGATGCCGTCGCCGTCGTGAATTTCAAACGGCTTGATTGCAAAGATCATCAGCCCGGCACCTCGCATTGCTTGATGAACATATCCTGCTTGGTGCGGCTGAGCTTGACAAAATACTCGTTCCAGCCGCAAACGCGCACCTGCAGAGTGGCGTATTTTTCGGGATTCTGCTGGGCGTCTATCAGCATTTTGCCGCTGATGACGTTGCCCTGGGCTGCAAAGCCGCCGTGCTTGAAGAAGATCTTCATGAGAGAAGCAAAATCATCAAGTCCCTTTGCGCCCTCCACGGCGGAGGGATGGAGAATGAAATCGAAGGGCACCCCGTCCACAAAAGCATCCGCGTCGATCTTCAGCACCGACTGCATATAAGCCGTGATGCCGCCCCGATCCATACCGTCGGAGGCACAGAGATTTTTGGAGAGCGGTCTGCCCGCCCTACGTCCGTCGGGGGTGGCGGCGGTCTTCTCGCCGTGACGGATGCAGTGGTAAACCGAATCCAGCCCCAGCCTCACCTTGCCGCCCCGCTCCAAGGGCTTACCGCAGTAGCGATCGGCCAGATAGTTCAAAATATCGGTAGCGATTTTGTCGGGGGCTTGCAGGTTGTTGCCGTATTTTTCACGGTCGCAGAGGATCTGCGTCCGCAGGGCTTCATAGCCTCGCCAATCCTTTGCCATGGCCGCCCGCATATCCGAAAGGGAGATCAGCTTTCTGTCGTAAACGTATTTTTTGATGGCCATTAAGGAGTCCACGGTGGTGGCAAGGCCGTGATGCTTCAGCGAAACATTGTTGTATTTGAGGGGGTATTCGTGCACGTCGCGCCCCTGTTCGATGCACTCCGCAAAGCTGCTGGAATAAATGGGCGAGGGGTTGATCAGCGTGCTGTAGCGCCCTTGCTTTTCAATAAATTCCAGGGCAAAATCCGTGCAGTAGCCAAGCTGCTGCAGATAAATCTCAAAAAACTCCTCAAAGCTTGCGGGGGCAGCTTCGCTCTCGAAGCCCACCTGCGCCCCGGTCAGTAGATCCTTGCCACCGTTGATGGCAAGCTCCACACATTTGGTGGTATTGAAGCGCAAGGCGGCGATCTCGGCCTCCTCCATGCCCATGATGATGGGCTCGTAGCAGCCGAGGATCACGTAATGCTGCGCATCCTCGCGGGGAATGCCCAGCCTTTCGTAGCCCCGATAAACCGCCTCGTCGTTGATCAGACAGATGCTGTTGTGGCCGCGGCGGATCATATCCAGCACCTTGATGAAAATGCGCTCATCCATATGCGCATGGCAACGCACGTGGATCTTGGGGTCCAGAATGGCCAGCTCGTCGTAAACCTCCAAAATCAGATGGCTGAGGGGTGTGGTGAGATCGTTGCCGTCCTTGTCCGAGCCGCACATGGTAAAGGGCTGCTGGGCAAAGCGCTTGGCGGCAGTGAAGTGCATGAAGTAGTAACGCCAAAGCTCCCGGTGGGCTTCCTCCGTGAGACCCTTTTGCAGATCCCGCTGGTAATACGGCAGATACATCACATCAATGGGGCCGAGGGTTCTGCCCCTCTCACGGCCGACCTCCTCAACATACAGGTACAGCACCGAGAACATCATCACCTCGTAAAGCGTCTCCGGAGCGTGGGTCACCAGCCCCTTGATGCAGGCCGAAAATTCCGGCACGTCGAAAGAGAGAGAATAGGCATAAATTCTCTCAAGCAGCCGCAAAATGGCCTCGTAGCAAAGGATAACCGAGTCAAGGAAGGCGATCTCGTCTCTCGCCTCGGCACCATTT
The DNA here is from genome assembly GCA_015064005.1 of Oscillospiraceae bacterium. Taxonomy (GTDB): domain Bacteria; phylum Bacillota; class Clostridia; order Oscillospirales; family CAG-272; genus Firm-07. The sequence goes on along the minus strand of SVTA01000014.1, from coordinate 15,673 downwards.
TTTAAAAATTTTTCCCGCGAGGCACGGGCATTTGCAAGAATGCCGGAGAAGCCGTGCTCCAGCAGGTAGGGCCAGTTGGGCACGGTGTGGGTAAAGTCCACCTGGATCCAATCAAAGCTTGCCGCCTCAAACAGGCGGTACTTGGCGTATTCCTCCGGCAGCTTTTCGACACACACGCGCCGGGCTTGCTCCTCAAAGGCTCTGGCAAACACGGTGGCGGTGGCAAAATCGGTGTAGTCCACGCCGAAATTCAGCTTGACGGCAAAGGGGGTGTGCTCGTTGATCTCCATCTGCGCGTTGTCCAGCAGATAGGCGAAGGCCTTGGCGCAGACGATGGGACGGGGCTCCTCGGAGGGAACGTCGCTCATTTGCTTCAGAGTGCGGTACAACTCGTCGGCAGAAAGGCCGGTTGCAGCGTCAAAGGCGGCGGTTTCAAATTCATGTTCAATAAAAGGTCTGTTTTCCGAAAAAGGTCTCATTTCGGCACCTCCCAAGAGTAGCGGCAACGCCGCTGATTCGTTTATATTATAGCGAAGAAACGAGGCACTTTCCATACAGATATCCACCAAAAAGATATAAAAATCCGTCATTGATTTTTTCTTTAAAATGTGATACAATATCCTTGAGGTGAGTAAAATGTTGGATTTAACCGTCACAAGAATTGTAAACGTATACCACACGGATCGGCAGGGCTGGCGCCGTCAGCTCTCCGCCCCGCGCGGTTACGCCGCGCTGGTGTTTTTTACGGAAGGGGAAAACTGCTACCTGTTTGGGGAGCGTCGGATCACGGCGAGAGCCGGCGACCTTTTGCTGCTGCCGGGGGACGTCCCCTACGCCGGTCTCGCCCACGGAAACCGGGTGGGGTATTTCGTCATGGATTTTGAATGTGCCCCCACCGATGCCCTCGCGCAGCTGGGTGCGCCCCTTCTCTTTACCCCTGCCTCCCCGGAGGAGCTGTACGGACGCTTTCAGCAGGCAGTGAGGCTGTGGCAGCGACAGCCCGTGGAGGTCAATTTGCGGCTGCGGGCGTTGCTGTACGACGTACTGGGCCAGTGCCTTTCCGAGCCGGAGGCGACCGCAGGGCGCCTGCCCACAGAGGCGCTTTTGCAGCACATTGTAGATCATCTTGCCGATCCGCAGCTCTCCGTGGAGACGCTTTGCAAAGCATATTACATTTCCGACTCACAGCTGCGCCGCAACCTGCAAAAGGCCACCGGTCACACGCCGAAGGCTTATATCCGATTGCTGCGCATGCACAAGGCACGGGCGGCGTTGGCGGAGACCGATCTGCCCATCAAGGAGATCGCCGCCGGATGCGGATTTCTCTCGCCCTACTATTTCTCCCGATGCTTTACCGAGGATACCGGGCTCTCGCCAAGGGAATACCGACGGCGACATACCGGCGCGTGAGGTTGATGGGCAGGCGGGCTTCACCCTCGTGAGCCCCCGGCACACGGAAACGGTATCACAAAAGCCGCTTGGCCATCCAAAAACGATGGCCAAGCGGCTTTCGGAGCAGAAATCCTTGCGAATGTCGATTTGATGTAGTTTTCAGACGCGTCCGATGTATGAAATGAGCCCATTGCATCGGGATCGGGGCTTCTGTCAACGGGCGGCAAAGTACGTGCCCACGTGCTTGCCGTCCAGAAGGTCGTAGAGAATGTGGGGATCCTTGCCGTTGAGGATAAACATGGGAATGCCGGCCTCGAAAACGATACGGGCGGCGGTGAGCTTGGTGGCCATGCCGCCGGTGCCGCGATCGGTGCCCGCGCCGCCCGCCATGGCAAGCAGCGCGTCGTCGATGGCTTCCACCCGCTCAATGAGCCGGGCGTCGGCGTGCTTCCGGGGATCCTTGTCGTAAAGGCCGTCCACGTCGGAAAGGTTCACCAGCAGATCCGCGTGGGTGACCAGCGCCACGTAGGCGGAAAGGGTGTCGTTGCCGCCGAAATTCAGCTCCTCGGTGGAAATGGAGTCGTTCTCGTTGACGATGGGCACGCATTTCATTTGCAGGAGGGTATTGAAGGTATCCTCCGCTGCTGCGCGGCGCATCGGGTTGTCGATCACGTCCTTTGTCAGCAGGATCTGTGCCACGTTGTGGCCATAATCCGCGAAAAAGCGGGAGTAGAGCTTCATCAGCTCGCTCTGCCCCACAGCGGCCATGGCCTGCTTTTCTCTGGTGCAGGTGGGGCGGTGGGTGCCAAGGCGAGCCACGCCGGCGCTGACGGCGCCGGAGGAAACCAGCACCACCTCCTTGCCCGCGTTTTTGAAGTCCGAAAGGGTTTTGACCAGTGCCTCAATGCGGCGCAAATTCAGATGTCCCTCGTCGTGGGTGAGGGTAGAAGTGCCGATTTTGACCACAATTCTGTGGCAATTTGAAATTTTGAACATAATTTTTTCATATTCCTTAAAAAAGTATTTGAAAAATTTCGCATTATGCGTTATAATAGAGGTGTATCTATTATATCGCAAAATTTCTCTGATTGCAAGAGGTTTTTTGAAGGAGGCTTTTATGAGACAGAAATACGCCATTACCGTCGCCGATATTGAGATGAATATCATCTGCGATGAATCCCAGGAGGTCGTGGACAAGGCGGTTTCCGAGCTGGACCGTCAGATCGCCACCCTTTGCTCCAGCGCGGGGCATTCCTGCACCCGCACCGAGGCGGCGCTTCTCTCCGCTCTCGACTACAGCACCCAGTGCATGCATCTGCGCGCCCGCGTGGACGAGCTGCAGAATTTTGTAGACAATGCCGATCCCACCGGCGACTCCTACGCTGCCAATCTCCTGCGGGGCGAAAATGAGATTCTCCGCGCCGAGCTGCAGGTGGCTCGCGGCAACCACGACGCCATGCTGCAGGATAATGCTGCGCTCTTTCAGCTGAACGCCAAGCTCACCAAGCAAAACGCCGAAGCCAACGCCAGAGCCGACCGGATGCACGATCAGGTGCTGTCCATCCTCACCGAGGTGCGGGAGCTGCGCGAAAAGCTGGCTTCCCTTTGCGTGGACACCAGAGAGCCCTCCGCCACCTACACCGCCGAGGAGCCCAAGCCCGAGGTGGAGCTGACCGAGGAGGAGGTCGCCCTCAACCAGAAGTACAGTCAGATCGACCTGGATGGGATCCTGCAGGACGTGCCCAAGGGCACCGTTCCCACCCCCGCTGCGGACGACGAATAATTCCGCCATGACCAAGCAACATAAGCTGCCGGAGCTGCTTGCACCGGCCGGCTCTCCCGAAGCGCTCCGCGCCGCCATTGAAGGCGGCGCGGACGCCGTCTATTTCGGCGGCTCTGCCTTCAATGCCCGCATGCGGGCGCAGAATTTCAGCGGTGAGGCCATGGCGGAGAGCATTGATCTCTGTCACCGCTACGGTCTGAAGGCCTACGTCACGCTGAACACCCTGTGCACCGACCGCGAGCTGCTGCCCCTTCTGCAAAGCGCCGCCGAGGCATTGAACGCCGGAACCGACGCCCTCATTGTAGCGGATCTGGGCGCTGCCGCCACCATCCACCGATATTTTCCCGAGGCGGAGCTGCACGCCAGCACCCAGGCCTCCGGTCATAGCGTCGGCGCGGCGCGGGAGCTTTCCAAGCTGGGCTTCACGCGCATGGTGCTGGCAAGAGAAGTGGATGCCAAAAATATGAGGCGTTTTGTGGCAGAATCCGGTCTTGAGACCGAGGTGTTTATCCACGGTGCGCTCTGCGTTTCCCATTCCGGACAATGCCTCTTCTCCTCCCTGGTGGGAGGGCGCAGCGGCAACAGAGGCGAATGTGCCCAGCCCTGCCGTCTGCCGGATGCCCGGGGCAAATATCCCCTTTCGCTGAAGGATCTTTCCCTCGCCCGCCACATCCCTGCTTTGATTGATATGGGCGTTTGCTCACTAAAGATCGAAGGACGGCTGAAATCGCCGGAATACGTGCGGGACGTGACCCGCATTTTCCGCACCCTGCTGGATGAGGGACGGGGGGCCACTGACGGCGAGATGCGCCGGCTGGCTGCTATTTTCTCCCGCGGGGGCTTTACCGACGGGTATTTTACCAAACAAATTGATCGGAGCATGATGGGCGTACGCTCCGAGCAGGACAAGGCAGACAGTGCCGGACAGGCACCCTTTACGGGCATTACCCGCCGCATCCCGATAGAGATGCGCTTTACGATGTGGGCGGATGCTCCCATCTCCCTTACCGTCACAGCAGACGGCAAAACCGCTACCGTTTTGGGGGATATTCCCCAAGCGGCCCGCACCGCCCCCATGGACAAGGCGGCGGTGGAGCGCTGCCTCGCAAAGCTGGGCGGCACCCCCTACCGGCTGCGCGCCTTGGATGCCACGGTAGGCGAGGGGCTGATGGTGCCGGTTTCCCGCCTCAACGCGCTGCGAAGGGCGGCCTTGGATGCGCTGCTGCCCGAAAAGCACACCGTCACGGCACCCACCGTCCTCGCGCTGCAAGCAGAGGGTGTTCGCGCTGCTGCTCCCACCGCCCGGTTTCAACAGGTGTCGCAGATCACCCCGAAGGCAAGAAGCTATTTTGAGCATCTTTACCTGCCCCTTGACCGCTACGACCCCGCCGTCGACGGCGTGGTGCTGCCCCCCGTGATTCTGGACGACGAGGTGGAGGGCGTGCGGCAGCAGCTGCAAAAGGCGGTCGCGGCGGGCGCAAAGCACGCGCTGGTGGGCAACCTCGGTCACCTGGCGTTGGCAAGAGAGGCGGGGCTCATTCCCCACGGCGATTTCCGGCTGAACGTGACCAACACCGCCACGCTGCAGACGTTGCTTTCGCTGGGCTTTGCGGACGCGCTCCTTTCCCCGGAGCTGACGCTGCCCCAAATTCGGGATATTCACGGTGCCACAGACGCCATCGTCTACGGCCGCGTGCCGCTGATGGTACTGGAAAAATGCGCCGGGCTTGAGGTTGGCACCTGCCGCACCTGCGCGGAGGACAAAAACCAATTAGTGGACAGACGGGGTGAGAAATTCCCCGTTTTGCGTCTGCCGCCCCACCGCTCCCTCATCCTCAACAGCCGCCCCACGGTGATGAGCGACAAAAAAGAGGAGCTGCAGCGGGCGGGGCTCCCCGGCGGGCATTTTCTCTTTACGCTGGAAAGCCCCCGGGAGGTGGATGCGGTTATCTCCGCTTACCGGAAGGGCACGCCCCTTTCGGGTGCCGTGCGCAGAATATAACAAGGCAAAATCACATCACCTGGATCGACGAGGGTGTTTCCCTCGGCATCGGGGAAAATCATCATTTTTCGGCGGAGGCCTACGAATGGCTTCTGCCCAAGTACGAGGCTCTGCTGAGAGGGCTTTGATTACGCCAAGGGACGGGGCGGTGCTTTTGTAAAAGCACCGCCCCGTCCCTTTTTTATGTTATATCAAGCTCTGCACGGTTGCCGATCAAAAAGCGCGCAAGACAAGGCGCACCGGAGAAAGTAAGGCGACGGCGTAGTAACCTACGCCGAGCCGCTTTCGAGGAGCAACGATGTATTGCACGCTTTTTTGAAGGCGAATCAAGGTCTAAGGCCCATACCGCCCTCAAGGGTCACTGTTTCACCGGACATGAACTTGAAGTCGGGGGACGCGAGCTGCACGCACACGCGGCCGATATCGTACTCGGAATGGCCGTATCTGCCCATGGGAGGCATATGCACGTTGGCCTTGAAGGCCTCGGGATATGCCTTTTCAAACTGCTCCAGCTGGGCAGTCCAAGCAAGAGGACAAACCACGTTGACGTTGATGCCGTCGGGGCCCCACTCGTTGGCGGCTACGCGGGAAAGACCGCGAATGCCCTCCTTGGCGGCGGCGTAGGAGCACTGACCCTTGTTGCCGAAAAGACCCGCGCCGGAGGCAAAGTTGATGACGCTGCCCTTGGTCTCCTTCAGATAGGGGTAGCAGGCCTTCATGTAGTAGAAGGCGGAGTAAAGGCCGGAGAACATGGCGAGATTGAACTGATCGGTGGTGTGGGTGGCGAGAGGCACGCCGGAGGCGGAGGCCTGGGCGTTGTTGATCAGCACGTCGATGCGGCCGAATTCCTTGACGGTCTCCTCTACCACGTGATTGACAACGGCCTCGTTGTCGGCGCCGGCGTTCACGTCAGCCTGCACGGCCAGCACCTTGATGCCGTAAAGGCGCTCCAGCTCCTCCTTGGCGTCCAGCAGCTTCTGCATGTTACGGCCGGTAATGACGAGGTTCGCGCCCTCCTTGGCGTAAGCGATGGCAATACCGTAGCCGATAGAGCCGGCAGAGCCGTCCTCCAGAGGGGTGGGGCGACCGCCACCGGTGATGATGGCAACCTTACCTTTCAAAAAGCTCATTTTGAGATCTCCTTTCAATTTTCGATCTAAAAATTTTACAGTCTTATTATAAGGCTTTTGGAGAAAAATGTCAAGGGGAAAGAAGGAATGATTCCCTTACCGATAATAAACGTAATACACCACCACGGTGCGAACGCGCCCGCCGTGCTCCAGATCGGGGGCGGTGATGACCACGCCGTCCTTGGAGAGCAGCTCCGCCGCCTCCATATCCGCAATTTTACAGCGCATCAGCACATCTGCGGAGGCAAAAACCAGCAGCTCGTCCCCCTTGATATTGAGGCCGCCGGAGCGACCGATGACCTCATCCACGTTGTCAATGCGCTCGGTTACGTATTTCACGTGATGACCGCAAATGCGCTTCGCCATATCCATGCGATAGCGGGGGCTGTTTGGATTTTTGCTCTTGGTAAAATGCTCAAATACACGACGAAGCATTACGTGATCCTCCAGATATGAAACGACATATTTTGCAAAACGACCGTGGACGGTGCGGGTTTCCCGCTGACGAGATCCGTCGCCCGCCCCCTTGGCAGCGTGAAGGGGAAGGGCGCCTCCCCCCGATTGGCCGCCACCACGATATGGCCGCTTTCGCTTTTTCGCTCAAAGGCAAGGGCGTGGTCGGTTTCGGCAAGAATGCGGAAATCACCGTCGGCAAATACGGGATTTTCGCGCCGTATGCGCCCGAGTTTACGATAAAAGGCAAGCAAGGACTTGTCTTCGCGTCCCCAAGGGTAGGGGCGGCGGCAGAAGGGATCGTGATAGCCCTCCATCCCCGCCTCGTCGCCGTAATACAACGACGGCACACCGAAAACGGTATACTGCAGCGCCGCTGCCATTTTGAGCCGTGCCCGGGCGCAAGCGCGCTCCTGCGCGGTCATGCGTGCTGACCGCAGCTCTGCATTGGTGCGGCTGCCATCGTCGGGACGGTCACCCAAAACCGTCAGAATACGCTCGGTATCGTGGGTGGAGAGAATGTTCATGAGGCTGTGGCAAACGGCGGTGGGATAGGAGCCCCACAGCTCCCGCAAAACGGCGGCAAGCGCACGCGCGTCCCCATCTCGGACAAAGGAAATCAAGCCCCGTCTGAGGGGATAATTCATCACGCTATCCAACTGTCTGCCCCTGAAATAGCGGCGGCGACGACCGTAGGCGATCTTATCCGCCGCGTTCTCCCACACCTCTCCCAGCACCACGCCCTCGCCGTCGGTGGCGGTTTTCACACGCAGGCGCAGCTCGTCAAGGAAGGCGTCGGGCAGCTCGTCGGCCACGTCCAGCCGCCAGCCCATCACGCCCATACGGGTGTACTTGTCCACGATCCCCCCCTCGCCCACCAAGTACTGCTGAACGGCAGGGTAAGCGAGGCGCAGCTTGGGCAGAATGGGAATGCTCCACCAGCACTCGTAGATATGGGGATGCTCTCTGAAATAATACCAATGATAATACGGGGAAAGTACGGATTGGGCGGCGCCAAGGCTCTCATAGCTGCCCTTTGCGTTGAAATAGCGGCTATCGTTTCCGGTATGATTGAACACACCGTCCAGCATCACGTCGATCTCCCGCTCACGGCAGGCGGCAATGAGGGCACGCAGCGCCTCCTCCCCGCCAAACTGGGGATCCACCGTTTCATAATCGCCGGTATCGTACTTGTGGTTAGAGGGCGACTTGAAAATCGGACTCAGATACAGCACACCCACGCCGAGGGAGGCCAGATGATCCAGCTTGTCGATAATCCCCCACAGCGTACCGCCAAAAAACTCGGTATTGGGCACGGGTGCGCCGGGATAAGCGCCGAACTGCTCAATTTCCTCGTGCCAATGCTCATGGTAGACCGCCCCTGCGGGACGCTCACCCCGACCGGGCGCGAAACGATCCACAAAGGCGTGATACATCACCCGTCCGCGGAAGCGACGGGGCGTATCAAAGTCATCCTCCGACACCAGCAGCCGAAAGCGTCCGGCGCTGTGGGGGGAAAGGGCGAAGGTGACGTTATCGTCGGTGGTGGTGAAAAGCGTATCCGCCCCCCGCAAAAAGAGAAATTCGTAGTAGAAAAGCCCCTCTCCCGCAGCACCGCACAGTGCCGCCAGAGAAAGCGACAGGGTATAAGTATCCACGCCCAGGTCGCTGCCCCCAAAGGCCAGGGGATAGTCCGCGTCCTCGCCCCCGTCAGGGGCGAGGCGCAGCACCACCGCTGCAGCTCCGAGGGCGCGGGGCACCTCCACGGAAAGCTGCAGCACGTCACGGTGAAAGAACGCACCCCGTAGGGAAACGTCCTTTCCGCCCACGCTTTTCCGCACGGTGGGCAGCGCCGTGGGCAAGGGTCTTTTGATCAGCATGATTTGTTCTCCGCAAGACTCCGCAAGCCCCAGATACGCTCCGCGTACTCGCGGATGCTGCGGTCAGCGGCAAAGTGGCCGGCAGCGGCAATGTTAGTAAGGGACATCCGGTTCCAGCGCTGCGGGTCAGCATAGGCGGCAAGGGCATCCTGATGGGCCTTTTGGTAGGAATCAAAGTCCGCCAGGCACAGATAGGGATCGGCCACGCCGTAGCCCGCCAGCAGGTAGGTGGCAATATCGGCGAAGGATTCGCCGGCAAAGCCCACGTTCAGATAGTTGACAATACGGGCAAGACGCTCGTTATGCGCATAATAGAGAGCGGAATTGTAGCCCTTTTGCCACAGCTCCTCCACCTCCGGGGCGGTGAGGCCGAAAATGAACATATTCTCCGCACCTGCTGCCGCCTGCATTTCCACGTTGGCGCCGTCCAGGGTGCCGAGGGTCAGGGCGCCGTTGATCATCAGCTTCATGCAGCCGGTACCGCTGGCCTCCTTGCCGGCCATGGAGATCTGCTCGCTGATCTCGGCGGCGGGCACCAGGATCTCCGCGGTGCTGACGTTATAATCCTCCAGGAACACCACTCGCAGCTTTTCGGCAATACGGGGATGGGATTCGATATCCTTTGCGATCATGCAAAGCAGCTTGATGATGCGCTTGGCCATGGCGTAGCCGGGGGCTGCCTTGGCGCCGAAGATGAAGGTCTGGGGCTGCATCTCCAAGTCGGGATGATCCTTCAGATCAAGGTAAATGCCGATGATGTTCAGGGCGTTGAGCAGCTGGCGCTTGTATTCGTGCAGTCGCTTGATCTGCACGTCGAAGATCGCGCCGGTGTCCAGCACGATGCCGGTCTTTTTGGCAAGGTGGGCGGCAAAGCGCTCCTTGTTTTGGCGCTTGATCTCCCCAAGGCGGGTAAGCACGGCGGGATCGTCGGCATATTTGAGGAAATTCTGCAGCGTCTCGGGGTTTTTGCGGTACTCTTCCCCGATGCACTCGTCAAGGAGAGCGGCGAGAGCGGGGTTGGAATAGCAAAGCCAACGACGGTGGGCAATACCGTTGGTCACGTTGGTGAAACGATTCGGCCACATCCGATAGAAGTCCTTAAAGACGGTTTCGGTGAGAATGTCGGAATGAAGCTTGGAAACGCCGTTGACCGTGTGGGAGGCAATCACCGCAAGATTTGCCATGCGCACCTGCCCGTAGGCGATGATGCTCATATCGCTGATGCGCTTCCAGTTGCCGGGATAGAACTCCCAGGCCGTCTTGCAGAAGCGCTCGTTGATCTCCTTGAGGATCATGTGCATACGGGGCAGCCGCAGCGCAAAGAGATCCTCGTTCCAGGTCTCGAGAGCCTCGGGCATCACGGTGTGGTTGGTATAAGATACGGTACGGGTGACGATATCCCACGCCTTATCCCAGGAGAAGCAATATTCATCCATCATAATGCGCATCAGCTCGGGGATGCACAGAGCAGGATGGGTATCGTTGATGTGAATGGCCACCTTGTCGGGCAGGTTATCCAGCGTGCCGTAAACGGCCATGTGGTCGCGAATAATGCTCTGGCAGGAGGCGGAAACGAGGAAATACTGCTGCGACAGGCGCAGGAGCTTGCCCTCGGGGTGGTTATCGGAGGGATACAGCACCTTGGCAATGATATCGGCGGCGTTGCTCTGCTGCATGGCACGGGCGTACTGCCCCTGGGAGAACAGTCCCATGTTAAAATTCCGAATATCCCGTGCGCGCCACAAGCGGAGCTGGGAGGCAGCGTCGCTGTCGGCACCCGAGATCATCATATCGTAGGGAACGGCCTCCATTTCCTCGCCGCCCTCGTAGCTGATCACCAGGCGACCGTCGCGCCACTCCTCCTTTACGCGGCCACCGAAGCGCACCTTATAGATGCGGTCGGTGCGGGGGGCAAGCCAGACCTCGCCGCCGGGGAGCCACACGTCGGGCAGCTCGATTTGCATACCGTCCACGATCATTTGCTTGAAGAGACCGTACTCATAGCAGAGCGAAAAGCCCGTTGCAGGGTAGTCAAGAGAGGAGAGCGAATCCATAAAGCAGGCGGCAAGACGGCCAAGACCGCCGTTGCCAAGCCCCGCGTCGGGCTCGCATTCATAAAGCTCGTCAAGATCGCAGCCGAGGTCGGAAAGCGCCGCGCGGTAGGTCTCCTGAAGGCCCAGGTTGCCGAGGTTGGTCTTCAGCGACCGCCCGAGGAGAAATTCCATACACATATAATACACGCGCTTGGCGCCCTGCTCATTCACCTTATTGCGGAACTCGCTGCGTTTTTCGGTGAGAATATCCTTCACGGTGATGGCGGCAGCCTTGTAAAGCTGCTCTCTTGTGGCCTCCGCAGGATTGCATCCGAAATGACGGGAGAGCTTTTCCTTGATGTTTCTTTTGACTTCACTTGCATTGGGCTTGTAATTCATAGCTTATTTCCTCCAAAAATTGTATATGGTATTATCCGTTCAGCTTGCTGTACATTTCACAGTAGCTCCGCGCAGACTGCTGCCAGGAGAAGTCGGTGCGCATGATCTTGCCGATGAGCTTATGGCGGCGCTCGGCATCGCGCCAAAGGGTGACGGCGGAAAGAACGCAGTTCAGCAGCTCATTGCCGCTATAGCCGGCAAAGGTAAAGCCGTTGCCGAGAATGCGACCCTTGTCCTCCCAGTAGCCCTTAATGGAATCAAACAGGCCGCCGGTCTCGCGCACCACGGGAATGGCGCCATAGCGAGAGGCGATCATCTGGGAAAGACCGCAGGGCTCGGTCTTTGAGGGCATCAGAAAGATATCAGCGGCGGCATAGATCTCCTTGGCAAGGTCTCTGTCGTAGCGCATGAGAGCCCGCACCTTGTCGGGGAAGCGGTGCTCCAGCTCGGTGAAAAAGGTTTCATAGGACTCGTCGCCCCTGCCCAATACCACCAGCTGTACGTCGTTGTTGCCAACCAGATTTGCGGCAATCTCCGCAATGATGTCAAGCCCCTTGTGTGCCACAAGGCGCGAAATGATGGCAAGCATAGGCACGTCACGCCCCACGGGAAGCCCCAGGGCGCTTTGCAGCGCCAGCTTGTTTTCGGGCTTTTGCTCACGGGTGCGCCAGCTGTAGCGCACGGGGATCACCGTATCCTTGGCGGGATTGTAGTAGCTGTAATCAATGCCGTTGAGGATGCCGCAGAGCTTGTGGCGGTTGTCGCGCAAAATGCCATCAAGACCCTTGCCGTACTCGGGGGTGCAGATCTCCTCCGCATAGCGGGGGCTGACGGTGCTGACGGCATCGGCGGAAACGATGGCCGCCTTCATCAAATTGATGCAGCCGCCGAAATCCATGCGCTCGTACTCCTCAAAGCCGAGGCCGAACACGTCACCAAGGATGCCAAAATGGTACTGCCCCTGATACTCGATATTGTGGATGGTAAATACCGAGCGGATCCCCTCATAGCCGGGCCTTTGCCGATAGCGCGCGGCAAGATAGACCACCGTAAGGGCGGCCTGCCAATCGTGGGCGTGAAGCACGTCGGGATAAAAATCAAGCTGTGCCATGGCCTCCATCACCGCCATGCAGTAGAAGGCGAAGCGCTCGCCGTCGTCAAAGGCGCCATAGAGGGTATCACGCTTGAAATAGTACTCATTATCAATAAAATAATAAGTAACGCCGTCCTTTTTCAGGGACTTGATGCCGCAGTAAAGCTGGCGCCAGGAAAGATTTACGGTAAAGACCGCCTCCTCCTTCATTTTAGTGCGCCACTGGTCGGACACCTGCCCGTAGAGGGGCAGTATGACGCGCACGTCGGTATCCGGCTCTGCGGCAAGGGCTGCGGGCAGCGAGCCCAGCACGTCACCGAGACCACCGGTGGCGGCAAAGGGCATGGCCTCCGCGCCTGCAAACAGTATCTTTTTCATTATATTCTCCTTTTTTGTCGGTTGCGATTTTGATGCGAGGTAGATTGAGTGGCATAATGGGTGCAAATTTTGATTTGTCGCCTTGTTCGCACAAGCTTTTTCGGCAAGTTTTGATCCAACTTTTTCAAAAAGTTGGCGGGTGTGGGCGGCGCCCACAAAAATGCCGTTTCTTTTTGATAACTTTTTCTTTGCGGCTCACACCTGCAAAGAAAAAGTGGCTAAGGACTCTGAAAGGCCCTGTGGCTACAGCCATCTGGCGTTTGCAAATTTCTCGCCCGCTTTTCTCTTTGACACCGAAGGCACAAAGAGAAAAGCTACCAAAAGAGAAATGCCCTGTATGGGGCTCTGCCCCATGCCCCGCAAGCTTTTTGAAAAAGCTTGACCAAAACTTTTAAACAGGGGTTTGTGCGAACAGAGCTGCGCCCCTCGGGCGCTTACACCATCACGCCCTTACCGATATAGAAGGGCATGGTCTCATGGCCGCAAAGCTCGCGACCATCCTTGATCACCACGTTCTTGTCGGTAATGACGCAGGAAAGCCGCACGTTCTCACCCGTGAGGGTATCCTGCATCAGAATAGAATTTTTCACGGTGGTGCCCTTGCCTACCTTCACGCCACGGAAGAGAATGGAGTTCTCCACCTTACCCTCGATGATGCAATCATCGGCAATGAGGGAATTTTTCACCTCAGCCTCGGGGGCGTAACGGGTGGGGGCAGAGTTTCTCACCTTGGTGAAGATGGGCTGGCTGCGACGGTAGAAGAGATTGACCCGGGCATCGTGGTCAAGCAGCCGCATGGAGCAGCGGAAGTAGCTCTCCAGCGAATTCACGCGGCCAAAGAAGCCGTCGTAATGGTGCGCGTAGAATTTATCTGCGGAAAGATGCCGCAGGATCACGTCCTTGTAAAAGCTCTTGTGGCCGTGAGAAATGGCCTCGGTCAGCACGCGCTGGAGATAGGTGCGATTCACAAGCCAAATGTCGGCACAGACCGTCACCTTGCCCTCCTCGCCGCTGTATTCGGCAATATCGGTGACGCGACCGTCGGCATTCACGGTGGGCACCTCGGCGTGACTGTCCAGTGTCTGCACGGCGGTATCTACCGTGGTGGTGACCATGGTGAAATCCGCGCCTCTTGCCTGATGGCTCTCCATCACGGCCTGCAGATCCACGTTACAAATCACGTCGCAATCGGCAAGGATCAGCACGTCCTCAGTGCAGCGGTCAATAAAGTTACGGGCGTTGATCAGCGCATCCAGACGGGTGGCACCGTCGCGACCGGAAAGCGCGCTGTCGTAGGCGGTGATAAAGGGCGGGAGGATCTTGATGCCGCCGTTGCGGCGCGCCAGATCCCAGTCCTTGCCGTTTCCGATATGGTCAATAAGGGAGCGGTAGTTATCGTGGGTCAGCACGCCCACCTTGGTAATACCGGCATTGACCATACCGGAAAGCGCAAAATCAATGAGGCGGTAGCGCCCCGCAAAGGGGATACTGGCCATGGTGCGGCGTCCGGTCAGCTCCGGCACGGTCGCATCGTGAATGTTGGCAAAAATAAGTCCTGCTGCTGTCATTGCGATATCCTCCTTATTCCGAAATCATGGCGCCATCCTCGATCACGGCACCCTCAACGATCTGCACGCCCTCGCCTACCACGGCGATGCCCTTGGCCCCGTCCTTGTGCTTACCAACGACGGCGTGTTTGCCGATCTTTACGCCACGGTCAACAATGGCATAGGATACGCGGGCACCCTCATATACGATGGTGTCGCCCATCAGCACCGCATCCTCTACCACGGCGCCCTCCATAATGCGCACGTTCTCGCCCAGCACGCTGTTGCGTACGGTGCCGAGGATCTCACACCCCTCGGTGATGGAGGAATTTTCCACCGCGGCACTCGGCCCCACGTACTGGGGCGGCGCGTTATCGTGACGGGAGAGGATACGCCAGTCGCTGACGTTCATTTTCAGCGTGGGGCTGGCACCGAGAATATCCATATTGGCCTCCCACAGGGAGCTGATGGTGCCCACGTCCTTCCAGTAGCCGTCAAAGGAGTAGGCCATCATCTTCTCCCCTGCTGCCAGCATGGTGGGAATGATGTTCTTACCGAAGTCGTTGGAGGAGTTGGGATCGGCAGCGTCGGCAATGAGATAATCAAACAGCTTTTGCCGTGTGAAAATATAAATACCCATAGAGGCTTTGGTGCTGTCGGGGTTCTTCGGCTTCTCGGAGAATTTATAGATGGTGCCGTCCTCGGTGGTGCTGAGAATGCCGAAGCGGCTGGCCTCCTCAATGGGCACGTCAATGACAGCAATGGTGCAATCCGCGCCGGTTGCCTTATGCTGTGCCAGCATTTTGGAATAGTCCATACGGTAGATGTGGTCGCCCGATAGGATCAGCACGTAGTCGGCGTCGTAGCGCTCGATGAAATTCAGATTCTGATAAATGGCATTGGCGGTGCCGCGGTACCAGTCGGCGCCGTCCTTGCCCTGATAGGGGGGCAGGATCTTCACGCCGCCATAGTTGCGGTCAAGATCCCAGGGAAGGCCCGTGCCAATGTATTCGTTCAGCACCAGGGGCTGATACTGGGTCAGCACGCCCACGGTATCAAGCCCCGAGTGGACGCAGTTGGAAAGGGTAAAGTCGATGATGCGATACTTGCCGCCAAAGGTGACGGCAGGCTTGGCCGTTTTTTCGGTCAAGGCGTAGAGTCTGCTGCCCTGACCGCCGGCCAGAAGCATGGCAACGCATTCTTTTTTCTTGAACATGATATATCCTCCCGTTTATATTGATTGTGTAAATGCTGCAAGTTTATTGATTGGGGAGTGCGACAAGGTAAATTGGGGTTTATCGGGATGTTCGCACAAACTCTTGTTTAAAAGTTTTGGTCAAGCTTTTTCAAAAAGCTTGCGGGGCATGGGGCAGAGCCCCATACAGGGCATTTCTCTTTTGGTAGCTTTTCTCTTTGTGCCTCCGGTGTCAAAGAGAAAAGCGGGCGAGGAGTTTGTAAACGCCAAGTGGCTGTAGCCACAGGGTCTTTCAGCTTCCTTAGCCACTTTTTCTTTGCAGGTATGAGCCGCAAAGAAAAAGTTATCAAAAAGAAACGGCGTTTTTGTGGGCGCCGCCCACACCCGC
>SVTA01000127.1 GCA_015064005.1 Oscillospiraceae bacterium | reverse complement strand
AAACGCCAAGTGGCTGTAGCCACAGGGTCTTTCAGCTTCCTTAGCCACTTTTTCTTTGCAGGTATGAGCCGCAAAGAAAAAGTTATCAAAAAGAAACGGCGTTTTTGTGGGCGCCGCCCACACCCGCCAACTTTTTGAAAAAGTTGGATCAAAACTTTCAAAAAAAGAGTTTGTGCGAACAGAGTTGCGCCCTCCGGGCGCATAA
The DNA here is from genome assembly GCA_015064005.1 of Oscillospiraceae bacterium. Classification (GTDB taxonomy): domain Bacteria; phylum Bacillota; class Clostridia; order Oscillospirales; family CAG-272; genus Firm-07. Next base: position 3,993 of record SVTA01000127.1, on the reverse strand, counting down.
ACCCCAATTTATAGATCTAACACACATAAAAACAAGGGACTGCGCCACGTTTCAGTGAAGCAGCCCCTTATCCTTTTGAAATCAGTCCTTGATCTCAACGTTGACCTTTTTACCGCAAGTGCCTGCGGCGGCCTTCATCACGGAGCGGATCGCCTTGGCGATGCGGCCGTGGCGGCCGATGACCATACCCATATCGTCGGCGTGAACGCTGAGGACAAGGGTGATCTCGTCGTGGTTTTCCTGCTCGACTACCACCACATCATCGGGATGATCCACGATGGCGCGGGCGATATCCAGCAGAATTTCTTTCAAATTCAGCATAGGTCGCCTACCGATCAGGCGATAACGCCGGCCTTCTTCAGGAGAGCCTTGATGGTGGGGGTGGGCTGTGCGCCGTTAGCGAGCCACTTCTTAGCGGACTCTGCGTTTACGGACAGCTCCTTGGAGTTGGGGTTGTAGTGACCGATCTCCTCGATGAAGCGGCCGTCGCGGGGAGAGCGCTGGTCAGCAACAACGATGCGGTAGGAAGGGGAATGGGTCTTGCCGGTGCGGGTGAGTCTGATTTTAACCATGATGGAAAATCTCCTTTTCTTTTTTGTGTATATTTTTTTATTTTATAAAAAATCCGTGTTGATCAAAACGGAAGTTTCATCTTGCCGAACATATTGCGCTTGCCGCTGCCGCTGGAAAGCTGCTTCATCATCTTGCGCACGCCGTCAAACTGCTTGAGCAGCTTGTTCACATCCTCCACGGTGGTGCCGCTGCCCTTGGCAATGCGGATCTTGCGGGAGGCGTTGATGATGTCGGGCTTTTCCCGCTCGCGGCGGGTCATGGAGTGGATGATGGCCTCGGTGCGAGCCAGCTGCTTTTCGTCGATCTTAGCGTCCTTCAGCTGTCCGGCATTCATGCCGGGGATCATGCCCATCAGGCTGTCGAGGTTGCCCATTTTCTTCAGCTGCGCGAACTGGTCGAGGAAGTCATCCAGCGTAAAGGTGGCCTCACGCATCTTCTTTTCCAGCTCCGCCGCCTGCTTTTCGTCAAAGGCCTGCTCGGCCTTCTCAATGAGGGAAAGCACGTCGCCCATGCCGAGGATACGGCTGGCCATGCGGTCGGGGTGGAAGGGCTCGATGGCATCCAGCTTTTCGCCCACGCCGATGAATTTAATGGGCTTGCCGGTCACGTGCCGCACGGAAAGCGCCGCGCCGCCACGGGTGTCGCCGTCCAGCTTGGTGAGGATCACACCCGTCACGTCCAGCTGCTCGTTGAAGTGCTCGGCAACGGTCACAGCGTCCTGACCGATCATGGCGTCGATGGTCAGCAAAATTTCAATGGGCTCCACGGCCTTTTTGATGTCCTGCAGCTCGCCCATCAGCTCCTCGTCGATATGCAGACGGCCTGCGGTGTCGATAAACACCATATCATAGCCCTTCTGCGCCGCGTATTTGAGACCCTCTTTTGCGATCTTCACAGGCTTTTCCTTGTCGCCAAGGGTAAAGACCGGAATATCCAGCTTTTCGCCCACGATCTCCAGCTGCTTGATGGCGGCGGGACGGTAAACGTCGCAGGCCACCAGCAAGGGGTTTTTGCCCTGCTTTTTGTACATGCCGGCAAGCTTGCCCGCGTGGGTGGTCTTACCTGCACCCTGCAGACCGACCATCATCACGACCGTGGGGGGCTTGGGGGCAATGGTCAGCTTGGCCTGGGAGGTGCCCATCAATTTGATCAGCTCCTCGTTGACGATCTTGACAATTTGCTGTGCGGGCAGGAGGGATTCCATTACCTCGGCGCCCACGGCGCGCTCACTGACCATCTTGATAAAGTCGCGCACGACCTTGAAGTTGACGTCTGCCTCAAGCAGCGCCAGCTTGATCTCGCGCATGCCCGCCTTGACGTCGGCCTCGGTCAGCTTGCCTTTGTTTTTAAAGAATTTGAAGGCGTTATTCAGTTTTTCGGTTAAGCTCTGGAACATAAAAACAGTCGCCTTTCTTGTGTTTTAAAGTGTTAGTTGGCGTTTTGCGCCGCTGCCACCAGACCTTCCGCCGCCTCGCGCAGCGGGGTATTCTCGCCGATCAGCGCGAGCAGCCGCTCTGCCGCCTCGGCCACGGTTTTATCCTTTTGGAGCAGATGCAGCCGATCCTCGAAGAAAAATAACTCTTCCTCGGCCTTTTTGATGCTGTCCCGCACGCCCTGGCGGGAAATGCCCACCTCGGCGGCGATCTCTCCAAGGGACAGATCTTGATTGTAATAAAGGTCAAGCAGCTCCCGATGCCTGTCACTCAGCAGCAAGCCGTAAATGTCCAGCAGCTCCGCTACTTGTAAGTTCTTTTCAAACATCGTTTCACCACCGATTTCATACTGCGATTTTGGTGTAAAGCAAAATCCTTTACAGAGTATATCACAACCAACCCGCCTTGTCAACCCCCTTTTTGCATTTTTTACAAATAATTTGTGTCTTTTTTGTGACATTTTCCGGCAGAAGGGGAAAGAGGAAGGGCGGGGGCGCTTTTGTAAAGCGCCCCTCGCCCTCGTTTTTGTCAAGTGAAAGGGAAATTTCCGACCTTGGCTGCGGCTGGTCGGAAAAGATCGGGCGGTTCGGCTCGGCTTGGAAGATGCGGTGATCACCACGCCGTTGGTACACCGTCCACGTAGTGCCAGTAATTGCCCTTCTCGGTGGGCGCGGTTTCGCTATAGAAATAGCGGGTGGCCTCGCCAAAGCCGGCGTTTCCGGTGTAATCGAAGAGAACGGTGTCCCATTCCGCTGCCGTGCCGCGGTAGTAAATAGCGGTAATGTCATTACAATTAAGGAAAATATAACCGGTCAACACCGTCAAGCTGCGCGGCAAAACGATGGTGGTAAGCGCCAAGCAGGCTTGAAATGCGGTTTCGGGAAGCTCATGTACTCCCTCCGGTATCTGTATAGAGGTAAGACTGACGCAATTCGCAAAGGCGTACCGCTCAATGGTATCGACACCTTCCGGTAGGGTAACGGTGACAAGACTGCTGCAGCCGTAAAAGGCGGAGGTGCCAATGGCCGTTACGCCTCCGGGCACCGTCAGCGACAGGAGGGAGGTGCAGCCCGCAAAGGTTTGCGCGGGGATCGCCTCAAGCGTCTGCGGCAGCGTGGCGGAGATCAGGGACGTGCAGCCGTTAAAGACGCCTGTGCCAAGGTTGGTGACACCGTCCCGCAGCATAGCGTGGGTCAGCTGCTTGCAGTTTTCAAAGGCGCCGTCGTGAATGGTGACGACACTGCTCGGGACGACCAGCGAGGTGATGGCGCAATTTTGGAAGGTATGGGTATCAATGGAGGTAATGCCCTCCGGAATCACCAGCTCCTGCAGCTGTACGCCGTCTACTAGGAGATTCCGGGCATAGCGAAGTGGATTGGCGTAACGGTCACCGAACGTGATGCGGCACCAAGCGCTCAGATCCGCGATGTGTACCGCCGTCAACGCTTTGCAATCCTGAAAGGCTTGTTTTTCAATGTCGGTAACGCTTGCGGGTAATTCGACGGTCAGCAATGAGGTGCAATAGCCGAAGGCACTCTGTCCGATAGAGAGCAGGCCTTCCTCCAGCACAAGGGCGGTGAGGGCACTGCAGTAGAAGAAGGTGTAGGGCTCAATGGAGGTGACGCCGGCCGGAATGCGCATGCTTTTCAGCTTGTCGCAACTCCTGAACGCGTTCTCGCCAATGGCGGTCACACCCTCCGGCAGCGTGACGGAAACAAGGGCGCTGCACTGCTCAAACGCGGAGCTGCCCACGGTGACAAGGCTGTCAGGCAGTTCAATTATGGCGAGGTGCGTGCAGCCAAGGAACGCGGAGTCTTCAATCGCGGTGACGCCCTCGGGAACATGGACGGAATAGAGCTTGGTGCAGTTTTTGAATGCCATTTTTCCAATGGCAGTTACGGGTTTCCCGTTGTGGGTTTCGGGGATATAAAGAATGCTGGCATCGTGTGAGCCGAGCCCGATCACGGTAAAGGTGCCGTCTGCATTT
>SVTA01000013.1 GCA_015064005.1 Oscillospiraceae bacterium | reverse complement strand
GGAAGGCTGCCTGAGGGAGCTCGCGCGACTATGGCAAAGCACCCGTGATATGGCGAGATAAAAAGCCATCATACACGCGGGCTCCCCCACCCGTCTGCGACGGGAGCCCCCTCCCGGAAGGGGCCTCGCGCACATGTTGCCTCACCGCGTTGTCAAATCAAACTCCCCGATCAATCAGAATTTGAATGTCAAATCGGGGGGATGAATACGCAGAATGTGATAGGCTCCCTTGTGCAAAGGGAGCTGGCGCGCAAGCGCCTGAGGGATTGTCACACGCCTTTGTTTACAATCCTTCCCCCACTGGGGAAGGCTACCGCTCGCCGCATTGTGTGTCGCGGATGACACCTCATCCACCACCTACGGTGGTCCCCCTTCCCCCGCTGGGGAAGGCTCACGCTCGCCGCATGGCAACATCAGACTCCCCGCCCACTTTTTCTTTGCAGGTGTGAGCCGCAAAGAAAAAGTTATCAAAAAGAAACGGCGTTTTTTGTGGGCGCTGCCCACACCCGCAAACTTTTGAAAAAGTTTGATCAAAACTTGCCACAAGAGTTTGTGCGAACAAAGCGATCAATCAAAATTTGAAAATGTCTATTCATTTATCCACCAACGGAAAGGATTACTGCAATGGCCAATATTTTTGACCTGTTTAAGAAAATCGAAACCGAAAAGCCTGCAGCGGCGGGCCCCATCACCCATCTGGTGGTGGGTCTCGGCAACCCCGGGCGGGAGTATGCCTTTACGCGGCATAACGCGGGCTTTCTTTCTCTTGACTATATGGCCGAGCGGCTGGGCGTGAAGGTCGACCGCCTGCGCTTCAAGGCGCTGACCGCCGAGGCGACTGTTGGCGGCGTGCGGGTGCTGCTGATGAAGCCCCAGACCTTCATGAACAACTCCGGCGAGGCGGTGCGGGAGGCGGCCGCCTTCTACCACATTCCGCCGGAAAACGTCATCGTCATCTGTGACGATATCAACCTTGATGTCGGTCGTCTTCGCGTGCGTGGCAAGGGAAGTGACGGCGGACAGAAGGGTGTGCGGAGCATCATTTATCATCTGAATGCCGACACCTTTCCCCGGGTGAAGGTGGGCGTGGGCAAAAAGCCCCACCCGGAAATGGAGCTGGCGGATTGGGTGCTATCCGGCTTTTCCGCCGAGGAGCAGAAGGTGCTGTTTGACCTGTTCTCGGCTGTGGAGGACGGCGTGCGGCTGCTGCTGCAGGGCAAGCTTGACGACGCCATGCAGCGCTGCAATGGGGTGAAGTCATGCTGATTCCAGAGGCGCTGCGGCAGGAGGGCGAATACCGGGCGTTGGCGGAGGATCTCGGCCGGGCGTTGGGGGCACGATCTTTACCCTTCGCGGTAGCGGGACTGTGTGATGGCGCGGCAGACGCGCTGCTGTGCGCCCTTGTTGCCGATACCCGTGACAGACGGCGGGGCGCCGTTTTGGTGCTGCTGCCGGAGGAAAAGGAATGTCTGCGCCAACGGGAGCTGCTTTGCGCCTTTGGCATACGGGCAGCCTTTTATACCGCAAGGGATCTGACCTTTTATAATATCACCGCCTCTCACGAATACGAGTACGAGCGCCTGAAGGTGCTGTGGGGACTGTTGGGAGGCGATTTTGACGTGGTGCTGACCACGCCTGACGCCGCCCTTGGCTATACCGTGTCAAGAGAACGGCTGGCGGCGGCCACCATTACCTTGGATAGAGATACCGTCCTTGAGCCCTCGACACTGGCTGATCGCCTGGTGGCAGCCGGCTACGTACGGGTAGACCTGGTAGAGGGTCCCGGGCAGTTTGCGCTGCGCGGCGGCATTGTGGATATCTATGCCCCCAACCTGCGGGCGCTGGCACCGGACGGCAGCCTTATCACTGAGGCAACGCCGCTACGCGTGGAGTTTTTTGGCGATGAAATTGACCGTATGGGGCTCTTTGATGTGGAATCCCAGCGGCTGCATACCATGGTGGAGAGCTGCGAAATGCCGCCGGCTCGCGAGGTGTTGCTGACCGACGGGATTCGGACGCAGCTGCTGGCTGCGGTGGAAAAGCAGCTTGTGAAATGCAAGGACGAGCGGGCAAGAGAGGAGCTGGAGGGCGAGCTTGGAGAGCTCAGACGCGGTGGCGACGTGCGTTTTGCCGATAAATATCTCTCCCTGATCGCGCCGGAAAAGGAGAATCTGCTTTCCTATTTCGGCGCGGGCACGCTGACGGTGCTGCGTGGCACCAACGCCATCCGTGACCGCCTGAAGGCGGCGCTGTGGCACGGCGAGGAGGCGGTGAAGGAGCTGATCGAAAACGGCACCATTGCCCCCCGCTATGCGGAATATAACGCGCCGGCAACGGCGCTGGAGCGCTTTTTGGAGGAGGCTGTTACCCTTCACGTGGATTCCATCACCGAGGGGCTTTCGGGCAAGCGGCTGGCGGGGCTTTACAGCTTCCGCACCAAGCACACCGTGGCCTACGGCGAGCATTACGATCTTCTGCTGGAGGATCTGCAGAGCTACGTGGAAACCGGGCGGCGCGTGGTGATCGCCGCCGAGCACGAAACAGCGGCCAAGTCCACCGTGACTATGCTGCGTCAGCACGGTTACGTGGCGGCACTGTGGGAGGAGGGCAGCATGCTCCCCGCACCCGGTGAGATTCTGGTGGAGTGGCGGGAGCCAACCCTGGGCTTTGAGCTGGGTGTTTCGGGTGTCACGGTGCTATCGCTTTCCGAGGAGGGCCATCGCGGCGGTCTTGCTGCCGGACGCATCCGTCGCAGGGCGAAGAAAAAGGATGCCAAGGGCACGATCCTCTCCTATGCCGATCTGCAGGTCGGCGACCTTGTGGTACACGAGGCCCACGGTATTGGTCGGTATACGGGACTGGAAACTCTGACCATCGACGGTGTTACAAGGGATTATGTCAGCATTCAGTACGCAGGCAGCGACAAGCTGTTTTTGCCCTGCGACCGGCTGGACGCTGTTTCCAAGTATATCGGCGCCCACGCCGACGACGGCGTGGTAAAGCTTTCCCGCTTTGGCGGCGGCGAGTGGAAAAAGGCCAAGGCACGCACCAAGGCGGCGGTAAAGGATATGGCCAAGGATCTGATTCGCCTCTATGCCGAGCGGGAGCGCCGTCCGGGCTTTGCCTTCCCGCCGGATGACGAGATGCAACGGGAATTTGAGGAGGGCTTTGCCTATACCGAAACCGACGGTCAGATCGCGGCTGCCGATGAGATCAAGGAGGATATGATGCGTGCGCGCCCCATGGATCGCATCCTCTGCGGAGACGTGGGCTTCGGTAAGACCGAGGTGGCGCTCCGTGCAGCCTACAAGGCGGTGCTGGCGGGCAAACAGGTGGCGATCCTGGTGCCCACCACCATTCTTGCGCTGCAGCATTTTCAAACCATTCAATCCCGTATGCGCGCCTTTGCGGTCAGCGTGGATATGCTCTCCCGCTTCCGCACGGCAAAGCAGCAGGCAGAGTCGCTGCGGCGCTTGGCGCGGGGTGATCTGGACATCATCGTGGGTACGCATCGGCTGGTATCCAAGGACGTGAAATTTAAAAATTTGGGGCTGCTGATCGTGGACGAGGAGCAGCGCTTTGGCGTGGCGCAAAAGGAAAAGCTGAAGCAGCTGGCCGGAAACGTGGACGTGCTGACCCTGACGGCCACCCCCATCCCCCGCACGCTGAATATGGCCATGAGCGGCATTCGGGATATTTCCGTGCTGGATGAGGCCCCCGGCGACCGCTTGCCGGTGCAGACCTACGTGCTGGAGGATGACGAGCTGATCATCGAGGAGGCCATCCGCAGGGAGCTGCGCCGGGGCGGGCAGGTTTTCTATCTGCACAATTCCGTGGATACCATTCGCGAGGTGGCGGCAAGGCTTTCCGCTGCCATTCCCGAGGCACAGATCACTGTGGCACACGGGCAGATGGAGAAGGATGCGCTGGAGCGGATCTGGAGTGATATGATCGCGGGGCGCATTGATATTCTGGTCAGTACCACCATCATTGAAACCGGCATTGACGTGCCCAACGCCAACACTCTCATTGTAGATCATGCCCACCGCCTGGGGCTTTCTCAGCTGCATCAGATCCGCGGCCGCGTGGGGCGCTCTCCCCGCCGCGCCTACGCCTACTTCACCTATCCCCGTGGGCGGGCGCTGGGAGATATTCAGCGCAAGCGCCTGGAGGCCATCCGCGAGTATGCCGAGTTCGGCGCAGGCTTCCGCATCGCGTTGCGTGACCTGGAGCTGCGCGGTGCCGGTAACATTCTCGGCGCGGAGCAGCACGGGCATCTGGATGCCGTGGGCTACGACCTTTACGTGAAGCTGCTGAGCGAGGCGGTGCTGGAGGAGCGGGGCGAGCAGGTGAAGGAGCGGTGCGAGTGTGTGGTAAATCTGAGCTTTGACGCGTGTCTGCCGGAGCGCTACGTGAAAAATGCCTCCCAGCGCATGGCACTCTACAAGCGCATTTCGCTGATCGGCACCCCGGCGGATCTTTCGGATATGACCGACGAGCTGATGGATCGCTACGGCGATCTGCCAAAGCCTGCTGCCAACCTTTTGGAGATCGCGCTGATCCGTGCCACCGCCGAGCGGTGCGGCATTCAGCAGATCCGGCAGGACGGTACCGAGGTGGCCATTCATGCTCCCGCCCTTGACGTGGACGGCTGGATGGAGCTTTCGGCGCTGTATCCCGGTAGGCTCCGCATGATGATGTCTGCCACCCCCTATATCCGCTATCGGCCGCAAAAGCCGGCGGCGCTGCTCCCCGAGCTGCGGGATATGCTGCTTCGGCTCTCATCCCTTGAGAAAAAGGGGTAGACAAACGGCGCAAAATGCGCTATAATAAAAGAAGCTTCCTAAGAAAGGATACCGATATGAACACAAGATACACCCGCCTGCTGGCCGTGTTGCTGGCGCTGCTGTTTTTGCTTTCCGGCTGCGGCACCCACGGCAAGACCCTGATCGAGGCTGAGGGCACGGAGATCTCCGTCAACGTCTTTCAGCTTTACCTCTCCCGTATGAAGGGGTCGCTGGCCTCCGCCGGTTACAACGTGAACAGCGATGATTTTTGGAATTCCTATATTTCCACCGATCACGAAACCATGGCGGACCATTATACCACGCAGGTTTTTGAGGGCCTTCGGCAGATCGCTGCCGCGATGATCCTCTACGACGAGCTGGGGCTGAAGCTGCCGAAAAACGTGGAGCAATCCATCGACGACTGGATCGACGCATTGATCGAGGAGGTGGGCGGCGGCTCCAAGAGCCAGCTGAACTCGCTGCTGGCGTCCTACGGCGCCAACGTGACCACCCTGCGAGATGCCTCCATTATCGAGGCCAAGCTTTCTCAGCTGAAGGAGCACCTGTATGGCGCGGGAGGCAGTCTGATCGCCGCCTCCGCCAAGGAGGAATTTTATCAGGCCACTTATATCCGCGGCTATCAGATGCAGCTGGCCAACTACTACTACAAGCGGGATGTGGACGAGGACGGCCGCACCGTGTATTACACCGACGATACCTACAAGCATATTGCCTACGATACCGACGGCAAGGATGTGATCAAGACCGAGGAGCTGGATAAGAACGGCGACGTTATCTACGTTTACAAGACCGAAGGGGATGAGGAGCCGATGGTGGCCTACGATGCGGAAAAGGGCGTGGTGCATTATCATCTTGACAGCAACGGCGACCGCACCGTCGGCTACTATACCGAGGCGGAGATGGCGCTGCGACTGAAGAGCGCCGAGGAGATCGCCAAAAAGTGCGTGGACAACGAGGAGCTGTTCCTGCAGTGCATTGAGGATTATTCCGATAATTCCGATTTCCACACCAAATACGCGCCCACGGGTATGTATTTTTCTGTTGGCACCTATGCTACGGACAGCATTTTTGCCACCTTCTCCAACGAGCTGGCAAAGCTGGAGGAGGGTGACCTTGCGGTGCTGAATTCTGATTCCGGCTACTATATTCTGATGCGTGTGGAGCTGGACGCCGGCGCTTGGCAAAAGGAGGAAAACAGCCGCTGGTTTGATACTCTGACGGGGCTGACCATCGAGCATATGCTCCAGAAGCGCACCGCCGAATACATCGACCGCGTGAGCTTTGATGAGGAGCTGCTGAAAACCGTGGATATCCGCATGGTTGCGGCCAACAATTATTACTGATCCGACCGCAAAAGTGATAGTTTCGTTCAAAAATCCCGCCCGGGGCTTGACACGGGCGGGATTTTGTGCTATACTCCACTTGAACCGCATAGAAATCGGGGGTGCTGTCGCTGGACGGCTGAGATGGGCTGGGCCCGAACCCTTTAACCTGATACGGATAATGCCGGCGTAGGGAAGATGACGGGAGAGGTGTTTTAGCCTTTCTCTAAAAATACCGCACGGAGATTTCCGTGCGGTATTTTTGATAAGGGAGGGGTTTTAGAATGAAACCTACCGAAACGAAGCACCGTTCCACAAAGGCCCTGGTCGAGAGCGCATTGCTCCTGGCCCTGGCCACCGTCCTCAGCGAGCTGCCGCTGGTGGAGCTGCCCTACGGCGGCTCCGTCACCGTGGCCTCCATGCTGCCCGTGCTGCTGATCTCCTATCGCCACGGCCTTTTGTGGGGCTTTGGCTCCGCTACCGCCTTCGGCGTGATCCAGCAGCTCTTTGGCCTCAAGAATCTATCCTATTTCAGCACATGGCAGTCTATTGTGACGCTGATTTTGCTGGATTACGTGGTGGCCTTTGCCATCATTGGCCTCGGCGGCATCTTCAGAAAGCAAAAAAGTCTGCCCCAGTGGATGCAGCTTTTACTGGGTGCCGTTACCGTTTGCGTGCTGCGCTATATTTGTCACGTGATCACCGGTGCCACCATCTGGGTGGGGCTTTCGATCCCCGACAGCGCCGCGCTTGGCTACTCGCTGATCTATAATGCCACCTACATGGTGCCGGAAACGATCATTCTTTGCTTGCTTACCTATTATCTTGGCACGGTGCTGGATTTCAGACGGGATCAGCTGCGCCGGATGCCTGCGGTAGCCGCTCACTCTCCTCTTGCCAACTGGCTCTTTGTGCTGGCAGGAGCGCTTGGCACGGGCGCGCTGGTGTTTGACGTTTGCGCCGTATTCAGCCGTTTGCAGGATGCCGAGACCGGTCGTTTTTCGGTGGAGGGGCTCCGCGTGGAGCGCTTTGCCGGCAGCTTTTGGATGTGGGTGGTGATCGTTACCGCCGTCGCTGCCGTTGGCATGGCCGTGCTGCTGCTTGTCCGCCGCCGGCTGCTTTCGGATCATGAGCGCGTGGAACAATAAAGACCGTTGACGGCATAAAACAGCACGGGAGGCTTTAGCGTGATACTCTTAACGGAGTATCACGCAGTCAAATCCGTCTTCGACGGGTGAAATCCACCTATGGTGGATGAAATCGCTATCGCGGTGAAATCCTGCTTCGCCAGGTTGAAGTTAAACGGATTTGATTTCATCCAAGGCTTCACCTTGGATTTCATCTGAACGAAGTGAAGATTTCATCGTTGCTATGCAACGATTTCATTAAACCAACTGAAAAAGAGATAACATTTCGGCTACGAACCGATTTGTTATCTCTTTCTGTCGTTATAAGGGTTTAGGCTTAGCCCACATTGTATTTGTCCAGACAAATGCGATGCTCGTGCTTAGCGGTATTTTCAAATTCTCCGCTAAAAACAGCACCTATTTGCCTCCCGTGCTGTTTTGGTTAAGGCTTTTTCCAGCCAAGGAGATCCAGCTCGGTGCGCAGACCCTCGGCAACGGTGGCAAAGTCCGCTTTGGTGAGTCCTGTGGCGGCGAGGACTTTGGATACATCCATGGTTCTGTCGTAAATGCGGTCGTAATACCAACGCCAGTAGGCATCGGGGGTCACGACCTTTTCCACGTATTCGGCCTCATCGCACCAGCGCACCTGTAGACCCGTGACCTCACTGTAGGCATCGGCCACCTGTCCCCAGGTCATACCGTGACCGGAGCAGACGGTGTAGGTCTCGCCATGGGTGTGGGGCTTGCCGAGCAGATGGGCGATCAGCTTGCCGGAATTGCCCGCCCAGTCAATGCCTGCGCCGTAGCTCCGCACGGTTTCGGGCAGCAGCAGGGCGCGGTTTTTCTCCACTGCCTCCAGCACCTCCTGCTTGGAGTAGAGTAGGAGATCAAGACGGCGCGCCGAGAAGGAAATGACGGGGCGCACGATGGTCCAGGGGTCACTTCCATGCTCGTTTCTGAGAAAATCCTCACACTTGGATTTGGGCACGGCGTAATTTTCGGTTTCCAGAAAATGTCGGTCGGTGATCACGTCGTACAGACGGGGCGCGGTCTCGGTGATGGGCAGCTGCCGATCGCTGTACACGCGGTAGGAGGAGAGGAAAACGAGGTGATCGGTGTTGGCAATGAGCAGGGGATAGATGGCGTAGTAATCCTCATGATTGCGGTAGCAGATGAAATCCACGATGCCGTCGTAATGCTTTTTGGCGAACAGCTCGCTCAGCACCTCGGCGGTGCCGAGGGCCCTGTGAAAGCTGAGACGGGGGTGATCGCTGTGCTTTTCCTCCGGGCAGACGATCTCAACGGAGGCACCGAGGGAAAGCAGCTCCTTGGCCGTGTAGGTGCCAAGCGTGCCGCCGCCCGCGATCAGCAAAAATGTTTTACCCGCGTATGTCATGTGCACTCCCTTCACAGCCCACAGCATTGGAGCACGGTGCGGAAGAGCTGCAGCTCGTAATCGTAGGTATAGGGATTTTCCCGCTCACCCCGCACACAGGCGGCGAAGGTCTGCATCATTTCCTCATAACGGCCGAAGCCGCCTACCTCGGACACCTCTCCCGAGGTGTGGAAATCGCGGACGGAGTATTCGGTCTTGACGGTGGAGATGACAGTCCTGTCCTCCGGGGCGCAGTTTTCAAGGGGACAAAGCTCCACCGTTCCCTTGCTGCCTGCCACCACCAGCTTGCGGCGCTTGAAGCCGCCGATCTCCACGTCGGTGGTCTTGACGGTGGCAACGGCGTGGGGGTATTCCATCACGCAAAGGCCCATATCCAGGGAGTCGATGCCGTCCTGGCCGGAGGCACGGCTGAGGGGCACCACGTGCTGCGGAAAGCCGAGAATTTGCACCACCAGGTCAATGAGGTGGCAGCCGAGATAAAACATCATGCCGCCGGGGAGCGTGCCGAGCCAGGAGCGAAGCACCTCACCGTCTACACGGCTCATATCGGCTTCTACGCTGTAAATATCACCCAGCTCGCCCCGCTTGACACGGTCGATCAGCTCACGGATCAAGGGATTGTAACGGTACATATAGCCGACGCTGAAGACCTTACCCGTCTTTTTCAGCGCGTCAACCAACGCCTCAAACTCCGCAAGGGTTGCGCCGCCGGGCTTTTCCATGTGGATGTGCTTGCCGTGCTCGACGGCCATTTTTGCGTATTTGCAAAGGTGGATCTCATCGGTCTCTACGGTGACGGCCTCAATGGTGGGATCCTCTAAGATCTCTTGCAGGGAAAGCTCCGGATAGCCCTCGAATACGTGAAGCTGCGCGGCGCAGGTCTCCCGCTCGTCCTCTACCAGCGCATAGCCCGCAATGTCGAAGATCTCCGGGAATTTGGTGAGGGTCGGAAAGATCAGTCTGCCGTGGCTGTGCTGATTGAGACCGATCTGTGCGATTCTGATTTTTCTCATTTTTCATTACTCCAATCAAATACAACGATAGGGAAGGCCGCTTCTTCTGCCAGACGCTTGTAGACCGTCGGTGCCTCGGTGGGCGCGTGGTGCTCCTCGATCAGAGCGGCAAGGGAAAGCCGACCGCCGTTCACAAGGCGGATCAGCGCGCGCACGTCGTCCTGCGCCGTCCAGTAGCCGGGGTAGGACTCCGTGAGGGGGCGGGCATGCGTATGCGCTCCCACCAGCGTGATGCCGGGGCCGTGCACCTTGCGGTAATAGTCGATGGTGAAGTTGGAATCGCGGGTACAGCCCAGCAACGCCACCCGACCGCGGGGGCGCATGCAATCCAATACCTGATCCAAGGCTCGCCCGTTGCCCGTGACCTCAATGGCCACGGCGACGCCGCCGCAGGTGAGGCGCTTGACCTCGCTTGCAAAATCGGGGGCAAAGGGATCAAGGGCAAAGTCCGCGCCAAGCGTCAATGCCCGTGCTCTTTTCTCCGGTACCGGGTCAACCGCGATGATGGGCGCGGCACCGGCAGCACGCAGCAGCAGTACGGCAAACTGTCCGAGAATGCCCTGACCCATCACGATGGCGGACTCTCCGATCTCCAGCCGACACTTGCGGATGGCGGCCAGGGGGAAGGTGGCGATATTCATCAGCGTTGCTTCATCAAAGCTGACGCTGTCTGGCAGCAGAAAGACGTTTTCCTCCGGCAGCACGCAATATTGGCGGTGCTTTGTCCAAATGCATACCACGCGGTCGCCGGGCTTCACCGTGGTGACGCCCTCACCCACCTCCTTGACGATGCCGGCGGCACTGTAGCCGCAGATGCGGGGGAATTTGACCTCGGCGGGCTTTTTGCTGTTGGTATTGGCATTACCCACCAGATTGGCGCGCTCGGTGCCTGAGCTGATGGCAGTGCGGGCGATCTCCACCAGCACCTCACCCGCGCCGACGGGGGGCATTTCAGTTTCCAGATATTCCGCCACACAGGGGGCGGTGAATAGAATAGAATGATTTTTCATAGGATACCTCCTTTCATTTCATTTTTATTGTAGCATCTTGACTTGCCGTCTGCAATATGCTATACTGCAAAGGAACAGATGCGATTCTCTAAATAAAAGGGGAAAAAACCAATGGATCATATGCAATTTTACAATTCCTTTGCTTTCCGCACACTGTGTTACCAAGGACAGCGCCACACCGATAACAGCGCCGGCATCGCTTGTCATTTTCTGGCGCGGATGCGTTGTGGGAGCGGGCGCATCGTGCCGCTTTACGGCGAGCCGCTGCAGCTTTCAGCGGGGGACGTATTTTACTTACCGCGCGGATTGCGGTATCATTCCTATTGGTATGGCGATCCCGCCGCCGATGGCCGCGTGGAGTGGGAATCCCATCGCTTTGATCTTTTGCCCACGAAGGAGGATACGCTGGCATTGCAGACGGTGACGGCTTCGGCGGATGTGCACGCGCTGCTCGACCGGTTGGCGGCCGAGGGGGATGTCACGGCTCGCTCTGTGGGGCTCTTATATCTGGTGATGGGAGAGCTGATGCCCCTGATGAAGCGGCAGACGCTTTCTCAGGGTGCGGCCTTTGCTGCAAGCGTGCGCGCATACATCGAGGCACATCCGGATTTCCGCGTGGCGGAGTTGGCACGGCATTGCGGTATGAGCGAATCGGGGCTTTATGCTTGTTTCCGGCGTGAGCTGGGCACCACACCGCTGGGACTGCGTAACCGCATCAAGGTGGAGCGGGCGACGGTGCTGCTGGAGGAAACTGACCTTTCCGTGGAGGAGATCGCCGAGCGGCTGGGCTTCGGGAATGCGGCCTGCTTTCGTAAGATCGTGAAGGAGGTGACGGGAAAAACGCCCTCTGCCATCCGAAAAGCAGCTCACGTTATATGATTTGAAATTTGGAATTTTTGCGAGTGAGAATTTTGCCAAAAAAGAGAAAAACATGCAATTTTGCTTGAATTTAGAAAAAATATAGTTGTTTCCAATAAAAATTAAAAAATGAATTTCAAAAATTGGAATAATTATAGTAAAAATTAGAAAATGTATTCTTTGCGTTCGGCGCGAAAATCCGCTTTCTTACCGACAGGAGCGGGAGCGGATTTGCGGGAAAAGGGCGGCGGTCTTTCGCGAAGACCGCCGCCCTTTTGTCATCTTTTTCAAAAAAAGCAAAATACCACTTGCAAGCGGCGTTATTTTGTGATATGATATTAAAATAATATATACTGCCCTGCGCATTACGCCGGCGCGCTGCGCGTAGGCATACTTTAAGCGAGGTACCGTTATGGAATACCGTTTTTCTGACAAATTGGCAGCCTTGAAGCCCTCTGCCATTCGTGAGATCTTCAAGAGCCTCACCGATCCCACCATCATTTCCTTCGCCGCGGGCAATCCCGCCGCGGAGTCTTTCCCCGTGGAGGCGCTTGCCCGCCTCTCGGCGGATATTTTTGCCACCGATGCCGTGGCAGCGCTGCAATATAGCATGACTGACGGCTATCCCCCCCTGCGGGAGGCCATCACCAAGCGGCAAAAGGAGGTCTTCGGTATTGGCGACCCCGATGACACCACCATCGTGGTTTCGGGCGGTCAGCAGGGCATTGAGCTGGCCTGCAAGGCACTTTGCAACGAGGGCGACGTGGTGCTCTGCGAGAATCCCAGCTTCATCGGTGCATTGAACGCCTTCCGTTCCTGCGGCGCGAAAACCGTGGGCGTGGAAATGGAGGCGGACGGCATGGATCCCGTGGCGCTTGAGGCGGCCATCCGGGCCAATCCCAACGCCAAAATGCTGTATTTGATCCCCACCTTCCACAATCCTTCCGGCATCACGACAAGCCTTGAAAAGCGTCGCCGCATCTACGAGATCGCCAAGAAATACAGCTTGCCCATTCTGGAGGATAACCCCTACGGCGAGCTGCGCTTCGCAGGCGAGGAGATCCCCACCCTCAAGAGTATGGACACCGAGGGGCTGGTTATTTATTGCTCCTCCTTCTCCAAGATCCTTTCCGCTGGCATGCGCGTGGGCTTTATCATCGGTCCCTCGCCCATTGTGACCAAAATGGTGGTGGCAAAGCAGAGCGAGGACGTGCATACCAACATCTTCTTCCAGATGCTGTGCTACCGCTTTATGACCGAGTGCGATCTGGACGGTCACATCGCGGGCATTCGCGCTCTTTACCGGCATAAATGCAATCTGATGCTGACGGAGCTTGAAAAGCATCTGCCCGCTGAGGTGACCTATACCAAGCCCGAGGGCGGTCTCTTTATCTGGTGCACCCTCCCCGAGGGCGCGGATATGAACGCCTTTGTCAAGAGCGCACTGCAGAAAAAGGTGGCGGTGGTTCCCGGCACCACCTTCAACTGCGATACCGACGCTCCCTCCCGCTCCTTCCGTCTCAACTATTCCACCCCCTCCGACGAGCAGATCGTGGAGGGTGTCCGCCGCCTCGGCGAGGCCGCACGCGAGTTCATTCATTGAAAGGATACACCATGTTAAACGATCAGAAAATTTGTTTTTCCGGCATTCAGCCCAGCGGCAACCTGACCATTGGCAACTATCTCGGCGCATTGCGCAATTTCTCCGCCTACAGCGAGGCCTATAAGTGCTTCTACTGCGTGGTGGACGAGCACGCCATCACCGTGCGCCAGGTGCCTGCCGAGCTCCGCCGCCGCACCTATGAGACCCTTGCACTTTACATGGCCTGCGGCCTCGACCCCGAAAAGAACACCCTTTACGTGCAGTCCCACGTGCCCGCCCACGCGGAGCTGGCGTGGATCCTCAACTGCTACACCATGTTTGGCGAGCTTTCCCGCATGACCCAGTTCAAGGACAAGAGTGCCCGCCATGCCGACAATATCAATGCCGGTCTTTTCACCTACCCCGCGCTGATGGCGGCAGACATTCTGCTGTATCAGACCGACGTGGTGCCCGTGGGCGTTGACCAGAAGCAGCATGTGGAGCTGGCCCGCAACGTGGCCGAGCGCTTCAATCAGCTTTTCCCCGACACCTTCACCGTGCCGGAGCCCATGATCTCCAAGCAGGGCAAGAAGATCATGTCCCTTGCCGACCCCACCAAGAAAATGAGTAAATCCGACGAGAACCAGAACGCCGTGGTGTATATTCTCGATGATAAGGATACCATCATTCGCAAATTCCGCCGCGCGGTGACCGACTCCGATACCGTGGTGCGCTACGCCGAGGGCAAGGACGGCATCAATAACCTGATGTCCATTTACTCCTGCTTTACGGACAAGACCATGGAGGAGATCGAGCGCGAGTTTGACGGTCGCGGCTACGGCGACTTCAAGCTGGCCGTAGGCGAGGTCTGCGCCGACGCGCTGGCGCCCGTGCAGGCACGCTTCAAGGAGCTGCTGGCCGACAAGGCGGGTCTGGAGGCACAGATGAAGAAGGGTGCCGAGGAGGCTGCCTACTACGCCCGCAAAACCCTCTCCAAGGTGCAGAAAAAGCTGGGATTTGTACAGGTAAGATGAAAAATTCCCCGCAAGCGCACGCTTGCGGGAAATTTTTCATAAGGCGTGCAATATTTTACAAAAACAGCAAAAAACAGCAATATTATGATAGGAACCAGCGCGTTTTTTTGTTATAATACAAATACCGCACATCCGTTACAGCTCAAAAAAATTTGAAAGGAAGCATTGATCATGAACGCCAAAAGAACACTGTCCCTGATGCTGTGTGTCTGCCTGCTGCTTCTGGTGCTGACGGCATTTTCTGCTTGCGGCGGAAAATCCAAGACGTTGGATCTCACGGACTATACCGTGGTGTATGACGCCGACTTTGAAGCCTGCTTCAAGTGGCAGGTGACGGCGCTGACCAAGCGGATTACCGCTCACACGGGACTGAAGCTCAGCTCCGTCTCCGCCAAGCGGGAGGAGGGTGAAAAGGAAATTCTGATCGGTGCCACCGGCCGCGCCGCCACCGAAAAGCTGCTTGCCGAAATCTCCGGACACGGCTACGCCTTTGCTGTGGTGGAGGATAAGCTGGTCATTGTCGGCACCACCAAGCTGCTTACCGTCAAGGCCATGCAGGTCTTCGCGGATGCCTGCCTCTTGGATGAGGGAGACAGCAGCGTCACGGTGCCGAAAACCGTGGTCTCCGACGTGGATATGCTGACCGTTTCGCCGGATTTCGCGGTGGTCTATTCTGCGCTTCTGAACGATCAGCCCGCCCCCGAGGGTGGCGCTGCCAACGACGGCCCCGATTATGCCTTCGAAATGGCAGAAAAGGTGCAGAAGGGCCTTCGGGAGACCCTTTCCGCCAAGAGCAAATTTGCGCTGGCAAAGGACAGCAAGACCGCCAACAAGGAGGTTCTGGTCGGCCTTGTGGAGCGGGATGCGGTGGGCACGTTCCTGCAGGATATGGACGTGAACGACTACGGCTTCGGCGTGGTGGAGGGACGGGTAGTGATCACCGGTCTCAACGGCGCGGGGCTTGGCTCTGCCGTTGATCTGTTTCTGGAGGCCGTGAAAGCCGATACCGCCGATGACGGTGGCACGAAAAGCCTGCAGATCCCAGCGGATTTCAAGTGGATCAGCACGAAAAGCAGCGGCGCTGTGACCGATTTTCCCCGTCCCACGGGAGCGGATATTGCGCTGACCGGATCGGTGGATGCGGGCGAGGGATCGATGCTTTATCATTATACGGGCAAGGGTGTCAATGCCGACGCTTATCGGGCGTATCTGACCTCGCTTGCCGGTGCGGGATACGCGTTAGTGCAGGAAAACGAGATCGAGGGCAGCCTCTTTGCCACCTATCAGAGCGCGGAGAAGAACCAGCTGCTTTACGTGAGCTATATGGCCTTTGCCCACGCAAAGAGCCAGAAGGTGAAGACCTATGATCCTGCCATTCGTATTGTGGCAGCCAAGGCCACCGGTATCGGCAACGTATTTGACGATGGGCTGCTCACGCCTCATTACGACTACGTTAAGGTCACCGACACCCGCGTCACCTCCTTGCGGTTCAACTATGCCGCAGCCTCCGGTATGTGCTACGTGGTACAGCTGGAGGATGGCTCCTTCGTGGTGCTGGACGGCGGCTACAAGGCGGGCGAGGATTACAAGCGGCTGTATAACGTGCTGGCCGATCTCCACAAGCAGGCCTTCGGCACGGCACCCACCGCCGCCGATCCCATTGTGATCAGCGTCTGGTATCTCACCCATAGCCACGGCGACCATTATCAGAATTTCCAAGAGCTTTGCAAGGTTTACGGCGATAAGATCGAGCTTCGCTATCTGATCACCAACAACCCCTCCGAGGAGCAGGGCTACAACACCCACGACCCCAACTATTCCGTGCGTAACAATATGAGCACCATCTTCGGCTATACGCAGGGCGATACCAAATATATAAAGGTGCACGCGGGTCAGCGGCTCTATTTCGCCAATATGGAGCTGGAGGTGCTGTTTGCACCGGAGGATATTTATCCGCTTACCATCGACGTATTCAATACCGCCAGCGTAGTGACCCGCAGCACCTTTACTGCCACCGACGGCAGAGGCAATGCGGTGGGTGAGAGAACCACGCTGCTGTGGCTGGGCGACCAGACGACCCGGGGTAGCGAGTACTTGCGTGCGATGTACGGCGAGGGTCTGAAAAGCGACATCGTGCAGGCGGCCCACCACGGCCTTTCCGCTGTGGAGATCGCACTCTATATTCTGGTGGAGCCGGAGATTGTGCTGTGGCCCAACTCTCTCGCGCGCCTTACCGACGTGGTGAGAAACACCAACGCCAGCGGCTACAAGCGGGTATCCGCTATTCTGTATCAGAATCTCGATTCGGTGAAATATCACATTTTTGCCGATACCTACAATACCACCGTTACCATCACGGGGGATGGCCCCGATATGACGCTGGGCGGCGATACCGGCCTCTATAACGCCGGAGAAAGCGCCCCCATCGTGATCACCGAGGGCACCAAGGGCATCTCTGCGGTGGTCAAAAAATAATGAAAAAAGCCGGCCATTCGCAACGCGAATGGCCGGCTTTTTTCATACCGTTTCGGCACTTATTTGTTGGAGGCGATGTATTTCCAGCCGCCCTTCAGGTAGTCAATGCCCGACCAAAGGGTGAACACCGACATCACCACCACGGTGATCCAGGAGAGGGGATAGAAGTGGGCGAAGAAATAATCGGGAGCGAGGTGGCAGAGGAGCAGATCAAGGAAGGGCTCAAGGAGCAGGCAGCAGATGCACACGATCTGGGAAACGGTTTTGATCTTGCCCAGCATTTTGGCGGCTACCACCATGCCGGAGCTGCTGACCAGCACCAGACGCAGGGAGGTGATGGCAAGCTCGCGGAAGATGATCAGCACCACGGCAACGAAGAATACCACCGTGAAGGCGTTGTCGTAGGCGACGCCGTACAGATCGGGGCGCATCATACGGAAGAGCAGGGCAAGCAGGGTGCCGATGACCATAAATTTATCCGCCACCGGGTCCATAAACTTGCCGAAATCGGTGATAAGGTTGTATTTGCGGGCGATCTTGCCGTCCAGCATATCCGTGAGGGACGTAAGAATGAACAGCACCGCGCCTGCGGCGTAAACGATGCGCCAGTCAAGCAGCGACTGGGGCAACAGCAGCAGCACCATCACTACGGGAACGAGGCACAGGCGGAGCATAGTCAGCTTGTTGGGTAAATTCATTTTGCTCATAATATCCTCCTTATTTGGGCATAATGGCACGGCCGTAGAGGTCGTAATCCACCACGTCGCGGATCTTCACATCCACCATACTGCCGGGGGCAATGCGGCGGTCTGCCTTGAAATACACCTTGCCGTCAATATCGGGAGCATCGGCGGCAGAACGGCCGAAGTGCGCCTCGCTGACGGGGTCAAAATCCTCCACCAGCACACGCTGCACGGTGCCCAGCTTCTTTTCGTTGCTTTCGGCGTTGATGCGCATTTGCAGCTTCATCAGAATGTCCATGCGGTCCTGCTTTACCTGCTCGTCGATCTGATTTTCCATTTCGGCGGCGGGGGTGCCCTCCTCGGGGGAGAAGGTGAAGACGCCCATGCGGTCAAAGCGGGTCTCCTCCACAAAGCGGCAAAGGGTCTCAAAATCCTCCTCGGTTTCGCCGGGGAAGCCCACGATAAAGGTGGTTCTGAGGGTGAGATCGGGAATCTCGCGGCGGAGCTTTTCAATGACGCCTCTGATATGCGCGCTGTCGCCGTGGCGGTTCATTGCCCGCAAAACGGGGTCGGAAATGTGCTGCAAAGGCAGGTCAATGTACTTGACGATGCGGGGGTTGTCGCGGATCTCCGCAATCAACTCGTCGGTGACCTTGTCGGGGTAGCAGTAAAGGAGGCGCAGCCACGGGATCTCGGTCTCCTCCGTGATGCGGTGAAGCAGCTCGTGCAGGCGATATTCGCCGTACAGATCCTGCCCGTAGCGGGTGATGTCCTGCGCAATGATGTTCAGCTCCCGCACGCCCAACGCCTCCAACTGCTTTGTCTCCGCGATCAGCTCCTCCATGGGACGGGAGCGGAAACGGCCGCGGATGGCGGGAATGGCGCAGTAGGCGCAGCGGTTGTCGCAGCCCTCCGCAATCTTGATATAGGAGTAGAACTCCGGCGTGGTCAGGATGCGGTCACCGCCGAGGCGTACCGTGTTTTTGTCCTCAAAGGAGGCGTATTTCGGCAGCTTTTTGTTTTTGAGG
The DNA here is from genome assembly GCA_015064005.1 of Oscillospiraceae bacterium. Classification (GTDB taxonomy): domain Bacteria; phylum Bacillota; class Clostridia; order Oscillospirales; family CAG-272; genus Firm-07. The sequence continues at coordinate 14,707 of SVTA01000013.1, read as the reverse complement.
CGGCGGGTGATGCTTTCCACGGCCTCCACGATGTTGTGGATACTGCCCACGCCAAGCAGGGCATCTACCTCGGGCATCTCGGTGAAGATTTCCTCCCGATACCGCTCCGCCAGGCACCCAGTGACCACAATACCCTTGAGGCCGTTGTGCTTTTTCAGCCACGCAATATCCAGAATATTGTCGATGGCCTCCTTTTTGGCGCTCTCAATGAAGCCGCAGGTGTTGATGATCACGATATCCGCCTCGGTCTCCTCCGGGGTGATCTCGAAGCCCGCGCTCATCAGCTCATGCAGCATGACCTCGGTGTCCATTTGATTTTTGGAGCAGCCGAGGGATACAAAACCAATTTTCATAGATATAGCCTTTCTATGTGCGTATTTCGCACCTTTAATGATAACACAAACGGCGGCAGATGTCAAGACGGCGGCGAAAAAAAGCCCCGGCTTCCTACGGTGTGCTCCATTCCCTTTTCCGGAGGTTTTTGGGGGGTATGGGGGAGGGAGCGCTTTTTCAAAAGCGCTCCCTCCCCCATACATCAATACCTATCACGATCATTCTTTACCACCTGCCGGGGCGGCCGCCGGGACGGTCACCGCCGGGGCCACCGGGCATACCACCGCCGCCGGGCATACCACCGCCCATACCGCCGCCGGAGCCGTAAAGAAGAGCCGTCATTTCCAGGGTGGCAAGGGTTAAGCCTCCCGTGGCCGTGCCACCGGTGGCGTATCCGTTTTCATCGGCGGCGGAGAGCGTTGCGCCTGCCACCAGCGTGTAGGTCTGCCCCTTCTGAATACCGGGGGCGGTGATGACGGCAGAGCCGTAGGACTTGGCGGGGGTGAAGGCCGCCACTACGTTGCCGTCTGCGTCAAGAAGAGCGAGAGAGGTGCCCGCCGGCTGACTTGTCAGGCCGGTGAACATAGCGCCTTGGTTTTCCGCTGTGGTGAAGCCCTGTGCCATACCGGCGCTACCGAGCGCGATCAGCACGCCGCCGGTGACACTGGCGCCGCTGTCGTAATCAAAGGCACCGTTGCCGCTGTTGGTGGGGCCGCTGACCAACGTGACGCCACCGGTGACGGAAATAGAGCCGTTGGCGTCGATGCCGTCGCCCGACGCATTTGCCAGTAGGTATCCGCCGGAAATGATGATCTTGCCTGTGCCTCCGCTGAAGCCGCCCGCACCGGGTCTGCCCATGGCTGAGCCGTCGTTGCCGCCGGCAGCGTTGAGGCCGTCGTCGGAGGCGATAAGCGAGATGTGCCCGCCTGCGATCTGTACCGTGGTGCTTTCCAGCCCCTCGTAGCTTTTGAGAATGGAAATATTGCCGTCCGATACGGTCAGCACCGTGTCGGCGTGGATGCCGTCGTCGCCGGAGGAAAGGGTAAGGGTGCCACCGGTGATCTCCACCGCACCGTTGGCGTGGATGCTGTCGTCGGCGGAATTGACGGTGACGGTGCCGCCGGAAAGCAGCACGTCCCCACCAGACTTCAGACCCTTGGCAGAATCGCCGGAGGCGGCGGTGCTGCCGCCAAAGCCCCAGCCGGGGGCTGTGGAGGTGTTGGCGCTGCCGCCACCGGCGGTGATATGCAGCGTGCCGTTCTCGATTTTCAATACCGTTTCGGCCTGTATGCCGTCCTTGTCCGCTTCAATATCGAACGTGCCGCCGGCAATATACACGTAACCGCGGGCGGGATCCTCACTGTTGTCGGATTGAATACCGTCGCTGCCGGCGGCAAGGGCGAGAGCGGCGTCCTTGATCTTGACTGCATCCTTGCCGGCAAGGGCGGTGCCCTCGGCGGTCACGCTGACGGTGCTGCCGCACAGTATCAGATCGTCCTTGGATACGATCCCGTGCTTATAATTGCCCGTAACGGTCAGCGCGCCGGTGCCGTTGATGACCAGATCGCTCTTTGAGAAAACCGTAGCATCCAGGGTGGTATCCGGCTCGGTAACGGTATAGACGGCAGGGTCGGAAAGGGCGTTTTCCGACCCCGTTTGCAGGGTAATGAAGATTTTATCCCCACGTCGCACGAAAATGGCGGGGCCGTCCGACGCCGTAAGCCGGAGGCCGCACAGCACCAGCTGCAGCTTCTCGGTTTCGGGCACATCCACCACGATCCGGGCGTTTTGACTCTCGCCGGAAAGCAGATACGTACCGCCGATGGAAAGCGTCACTACGTTGTCGTTGACCAGCGCGCCGGCCCCCTTTACGGCGATGCCGGCGGCGGTGAAGGTGACGGCGGTTGCGCCCGCCTCCGTGAAGCTGCCGGCTGTTTCCCGATCGGTGAAGGTGAAGTCCATTTTGGTCGCGTCCACGGTCTTGGAGGGCTCCTCCACCAAGCCGCTGCCGGAAAGATCCCCGGGAATGGTATTGGGTTTTTGTGATTGACAGCCTGCAAGGGACAGGGAAAGGAGCAATAGCGCGAGTAAATACGCAAGTGCTTTTTTCATAGCTCCGCCTCTCCTTCCGCCGCCTCGAAAAGCGCGATCTCTAAATTGCCGTTGCGGCAGCGCAGCGCGTCGATCATTTCCTGCGCCCGATCCGCCTCCTTCAGCATGACCCGATAATGGAGCTTGTAGAGGCTGCCCATATTGGAGGTCTTGACGGTGAGCAGGCGGTGACTTTTGGTGTAAGTGGCAAACAGATCGTCAAAGGCGTGGCTGAAATGCAGGCTTTCCGGCACGGTGATCCGCAGCTCCAGCTCCTGCTTCCCGGTGTGGGGCAGGAGGGAGAGCAGCAGGCTGATGCCGACCACCAGCAGCGTCAGCAGCAGGGCCATACCCACAAAGCCGCCTGCGGTAGCAAGTCCCACGGTCATGGAAAGGAAGATGAAAACGATCTCTCTGGCACGGCCGGCCACGGAACGGAAGCGCACCAGTGAAAAGGCGCCCATCACCGCCACACCCGTGCCCACGTTGCCGTTGACCATCAGAATGACGGTTTCCACGATCACGGGCAGCAGGATCAGCGATGCAAGAAAGCCGCCGGAGACCCGATGACGGAAGGCGGCGGCAAGGGCGGTCAGCACGCCGCAGAGCAGGGCCGCGGCAGTGGTGATCAGATAGCTGCCGAGGGTGACGCCCTCGGCGGGAATGACAGAGGCGAGAATATCAGGCATAACAGAAGGCTCCTTTTGCTTCATTTTGATCAATATGTGGCGGGACGGTGTGCGAAAACGCGAGATAGGCCGTGCCGTACTTGGAAAAGGACGAGGGGAAAATATGCAGTGCGTCCAGCGTGTGTGCCAAGACAAGAGGCATAGCGCCGTCGCTCTTGATCTCTAAAAGCACCGTTTCGGCGGGCAGAATGATCTGCCCCTCATGGCCGAGGGCGAGATCCAGACGGTTGGTGCGGTAGCGCACGTTGGCATCGAGGGTCAGCCGTACCGACGGCGTTTCCCGAAAGAAAAAGGCGCGACGCTCGTAGGCGATGACGGCAGACGGCTGCGGATGCTGCCAGAAGTGCATGGCGTAGTCGATCTCGCGCATGATCTGCGTGTCAAGGGGCGGAGGGCTGCCCTGCAGATAGGCCATTGCCGTTGCCAGAGGCATTGCCTCCCGCCGCTTATAGACCACGCCATCAAATTTCTTTTTGATCTCCAAAAAAGCGGTGCTGTCGGCGGTGGTGGTGCCATAGCAGCGCACCCGCAGCTTTTCCTTATAGGTGCGGGCATCCATGGAGGCGCGGATCATGCGGAAATCCGGCGTATCCAGATACAGGCTGCACACGGTGCTTTCTCCGTATCGGTCGGGCTGCAGGCAGCCCCTCAAACGGTGCAGCAGCGCCTCGGCCTGATGGGTAGTGATCAGATATTTTTTCTCGGTTCGTTTGAAAAACGAGGGGGACAAGAGCATCACCTCACTTTTCCTCATTGTAGCACGGTAAACTGAAAAAAAACTGAAAACTTTTTTTCAGCATTTTTTCAGTTTTTGGAGGTAAGATGCTTGTAGTAAGGTTGAAAATATGATAAAATGTATAAAAACAGGAGGAGCTTATGCGTATTTTGATTGTAGAGGACGAGACGCGCCTGGCAGACGCGCTGGCCGCGATCCTGATGGAGCATAAAATTATGGTGGATAGGGTCGCCTCCGGCGATGCAGGTGTAGCCTATGGCGAAAGCGGCGCTTACGATTGTATTCTGCTGGACGTGATGCTGCCGGGGCTGAACGGCTTTCAGGTGGCGCAAACGCTGCGGGAGAAGAAGATCAACACCCCCATTCTGATGCTGACGGCGCTGGATAACGTGCGCGAGAAGGTGATGGGGCTCAACGCCGGTGCCGACGACTATATGACCAAGCCCTTTTCTCCGGAGGAGCTGCTGGCACGCATCCGGGTGCTGACCCGGCGGCGGGGCGAGGTGATCCTGGACAAGCTCAGCTTTGAGGATGTGACCTTCCACATTTCCACCAGTGAGCTTGCCTGCGACACCACGGCACGCTCAGTGCGCCTCAACCATAAGGAGGCGGAGCTGATGCAGCTCTTTTTGCGTCAGCCGAATTGCATTCTCCACAAGGACCAGCTGATTATCAAGGTTTGGGGCTACGATTCCGGCGCGGATGACAACAATCTGGAGGCGTACATTTCCTTTTTGCGGAAAAAACTGGTTTTTCTCGGTACCCGCTGCGCGTTGGTTTCGGTGAAAAAGATGGGTTATAAATTAGAGGTTACGGAATGCTGAAGCGACTGCAAAAACGGTTCGTGCTGATCAATATGCTCTACGTGGGTGTGGCGCTGGCACTGATCTTTACAGCGGTGATGGTGATTGGCTACCGCAGCGAGCGCGCCCGCATTGAAAGTGCGCTGGACGGCGTGCTGCAGCGCATGGAGCGCCAGCACCCGCCAATGCAGCCCGGGGAAACGCTGCCCACGGATCCTCCCGCCCCTGAGGGGGAGCTTCGCCCACAGATCGGCGCGGAGCCGCTGCCCTACGTATTTGCCTTTGCCGTGGTGGTGAATGAGGCGGGCGAAATCCTCAACGAGAGTGGCGTTGGCGCGGATATGAGCGACGCGCTGCTGCAAAACGCCGTGGCCGAGGCGCTACAGCAAGGAGAGGGCACCACGCGCCTACCGGGGCTGGGACTGATCTGCTGCCGCAGAAACGGCGCCCGCGGGGAGATCAAGCTGGCCTTTACCTCTGACGAGTATTTGCTGGAGCGGGTATGGGATACTGCTTTGGTGGGCGGCGTTGCGTGCCTTTTTGCGATGCTGCTTTTTTACGTGCTGTGCCGTATTCTGGCGGGGCATGTGGTAAGGCCCATCGACGAAGCCTTCCGGAGTCAGCGGCAGTTTGTGGCAGATGCCTCTCACGATCTGCGCACGCCACTGACGGTGATCCTCTCCAATATGGAGGTGCTGCGCCGTCACGGCGCCGAAACGGTGGAAAGCCAGCTGAAATGGGTGGAAAGCACTCGTGAGGAGGCTGAGCGTATGCGAGGACTGACGGAGGGGATGCTGGAGCTTGCTCGCTCCGAGCGGGCAGAGGAGAGCGTGGAGCTGACGGATACCCCCGTCAGCGATCTTGTGGAGGAAACGCTGCTGCAGCTGGAGCCTGTGGCCTTTGACAAGGGCGTTTCGCTGACGGGAGAGATCGCCCCCGGGCTGCGGCTGCGCTCTCACGGCGACAGCCTTGTGAGGCTTTTGCATATTCTGCTGGACAACGCGGTGAAATACAGCCCGAAGGGGGGCGAGGTGCGCTTGATCCTCGCACCGGAGGGGCGCGGCTGCCGGCTGTCGGTGCACAATGGGGGGCAACCCATTCCGGCGGAGGATCTGCCCCATATTTTCAAACGGTTTTATCGGGCGGATAAGGCGCGGGGAGCCGGCGGCTTCGGGCTTGGGCTTTCCATTGCGGAAAATCTTGCCACGGCGCTCGGCGGACGCATTGAGGTCAAAAGCACTGCCGAGGAGGGAACTACCTTTACCGTGCTGCTGCCATAGCTTGCCGGGAATATAAAGGGAGCGGGGGCTCTTTTTGCAAAAAGAGCCCCCGCTCCCTCTTTCTTTGCCCTAAAGGGCAAAGAAATTCACCCTCACCCCCACAAAAACCTTCAAAAATGGGCAAAGGGGCTCATAGCGAATAGCCGCATAATAAATTGGGGGGGGCGGAATGTTCGCACCAACCCCCGTCTGAAAGTTTTGGTCAAGCTTTTTCAAAAGCTTGCGGGTGTGGGCAGCGCCCACAAAAAACGCCGTTTCTTTTTGATAACTTTTTCTTTGCGGCTCACACCTGCAAAGAAAAAGTGGCTATGGAATCTGAAAGGCTATGTGGCTACAGCCATTTAGCGTTTACAAGCTCCTCGCCCGCTTTTCTCTTTGACACCGGAGGCACAAAGAGAAAAGCTAACAAAAGAGAAATGCCCTGTATGGGGCTCTGCCCCATGCCCCGCCTCCTCCCGTTCCATCACCGTAATGTATGCTTGCGGTATTGGAGAGGGGTGTATCCGGTTCGTTTTTTAAAGATGCGGGAGAAATAGTTGCTGTCGCCAAAGCCGGTGCGCTCGGCGATCTCTTTAAGAGAAAGCTCGCCCTCCAGAAGCAGCGCCTTGGCCTCCGACACCCGCATTTCCAGCAGGTGATCAATAATAGAGCGGCCCATGTCTCTTTTGAATACCGTATCGCAGTATACGGGGGAGAAATAGGTCAGCGCGCCGATATCCGAAAGGGTAATACGCCGGCCGGTATTCTGCTTCAGATATTGAAGGATCTTATCCGTCAGCGGGTGGATCTTTTTGGTTTCCTGCTTATGGATCAACAACAGCAGCAGCGCCTGCAGCAGATGAATGAGAGCGGTATTGTCGGCCGTTTCCGCAATGCTGCTGATTTCGTCTGCGGCGGCAAGAATTAAATGGACATCGTGCTCCAGTACGCCGGCCATATGCGTGGGGAGTGCGGGCGGTGCTTCGGTTTGGAAGTTGAAGCTGACGTAATCCGCGGGCTCGCCGGTAACGGGACGGGCGCGGTGGGTTCCCTTTTTGACGAAGATGGCATCTCCCGGCTGTAGCTGTACGGGGGTGCCGTTCAAAAAGTAACACAGACTTCCGCGAACCAGCAGTGTCAGCTCGTAGAATTGGATGGGGTGTGGGCGAATGATGGGCGCGGGCACATTTTTATTGTGGCGCATTAAGATCAAAGATAAATCGTTCATATTAAGATAATCCTGTTTTACCCTCTATAAATAAATATATTCTATTGAAAAGTGCGAAAATAGTGCTAAAATGATAGTAGCACAGAAAATCCGTTTTGTCAAGGAGAATTTTTTATGATCAGACTTTGTGCTTTTGCCGATGAGAGCGGCAAGGAGCTGGAGGTGCAGGCAAGAGAGCTTTGTCGCCACGGCATTTCTCTCATAGAGCTGCGCAACGTGAACGGCAAGAACGTGGCCGACCTCACCGACGAGGAGGCGGTGGCCTGTCGGGAATATCTGGCAGCGAACGGTATTACCGTTTGGTCCGTCGGCTCTCCGCTTGGTAAGGTGAAGCTTTCCGAGGCCGAGGAGCATATGACAAAGGTGGAACGGGTCTGCTATCTTGCCACCCTGCTTGGTGCGGATAAGATTCGTGTGTTCAGCTTTTTTGAGGCGGGGGATGCGGATTTTGAGGCCGTGAAGGGATATCTCACCCGCATGACGGTGATCGCTGCCCGCTATGGCGTGCGGCTCTGTCATGAGAACGAAAAGGAAATTTACGGCGATACGCTTGCCCGTATCAAGACGCTGATCGGGGCAGGGATTCCGGAGCTTGGCTTTGTTTTTGATCCTGCCAACTACATTCAGTGCGGCGAGGGGATTCCCACGGCCTTGGAGGCCTTGTTCGACAAAACCGATTACTTCCACATCAAGGACGTGGTGGCGGCCACCGGCCAGCTGGTTCCTGCAGGGCACGGCGATGGCTGTATTGGCGAGATCGTGGATCGCATTGCCGCCTCCGGCCGGGACTGCGTGATGACGCTGGAGCCTCATTTAAAGGTGTTTGAGGGGTATGGAGAGATCGACAACACGGCGCTGCAGACCGCCTTTACCTACGGCTCCAACGTGGAGAGCTTTGCCGCTGCCGTGGAGGCCATGAAGCAGGTGCTTGCCGACCACGGTCACACCGAAACGGTGCTGGAGGACGGTACGAAAGGATTTATCAAATGAACGGGATGCTGGATGCGCTGCTGGCAGCGCGGAGCCTTCCGGATGTGCTTATGGCACCCGGCGGGCGTGCCACCACAGCGGCAGAATGGGAAGAGACGGTACGGCCTCATTGGCGGGAGCTACTGCTCCGCGAGATCTATGGCCGTGTGCCGGAGATCATTACCCCCACCGTTACCACTGAGGTGAATAAGATCGATTTTGCGGGCAAAGCCGTCTGGGAAACCGTTCGGTTTACCTTTGAAAAAGATGGAAAAGCCCATACCGTTCCCGTCCAAATGGTCACACCCAAGGGGGAGGGGCCTTATCCCTTCTTTATCCTTCTGAACTTCCGCCCGGAGGTGCCGGATCGCTACTGGCCCACGGAGGAGCTGATCGATGCAGGATACGGCGTCTTCGGCGTCTGCTATCAGGACGTGACCGCTGATGACGGTGATTTTCAGAGTGGTCTTGCGGGGCTCTTTGCCACAGAGGGCGAGCGGCGACCGGATGAGGCAGGCAAGCTCACCTACTGGGCGTATATGGCCTCCCGGATGATGGATTACCTGCTGACAAGACAAGAGGCTGATCCAAAAAGGATCGGTGTGATCGGCCATTCGCGCCTTGGTAAGACCGCGCAGCTGGCGGCGGCGCTGGACGAGCGCTTCGCCTTTGCCTGCGTCAATGGATCGGGCACTGCCGGCGCGGCATTGGCCAGAGGGCGGGACGCTGCGGCCGAAAGCATCCGCGCCATTTGCACCAAATTCCCCTATTGGTTTGCCCCCAATTATCTGAAATATATGGATGCGCCCGAAGCGTTACCGCTGGATCAGCATTGCGTGGCGGCGCTGATCGCGCCCCGCAGACTTTTGGTGGGCGCTGCGGTGGAGGATCTGTGGGCGGACACCGCCGGGCAGTTTCTCACCTGCGTTGCCGCCTCTCCCGTGTGGGAGCTGTACGGCAAGCGGGGGCTGGTGACGCCCGACGCGCTGCCCTCTGTGGGAGACCGTCTTGGAGAAGGCGGCGTGTGCTTCCACCTGCGGGCAGGCAAGCACTATCTCAGCCGTACCGACTGGCTCTCCTATCTCAAAACGCTTTCCAGTATAGCGGAAAACGGTGAAAAAGAATAGCATAATATTGTCGATTTTTCACGATATTTGCAAAATATTGCTCTTTTTTGAAAATGAAAGGATGGATGAAGCATGAAATTCGGACTCAATCTGTACTCACTCCGCAAGCAGATCGCCACGCGGGAGGATTTTTACAACACGCTCTGCCGCCTGAAGGAGCTGGGCTACGACTACGTGCAGTACTCCGGCGCACCCTTTGACGGCGAAATGATCCGCGAGGTTTCCGAAAAGGCGGGCGTGCCCGTGGTGCTGACCCACGTGCCCTTTGATCGCATCATGAACGATACCGAAGCCTTGGTAGCCGAGCATAAGCTCTTCGGCTGTAACCGCGTGGGGCTTGGTGCCATGAAGTTCAAGGGTCTTACCGAGGAGGAGATGCTTGACAATATCGCGCAGGTGGGCGAGGCATCCCGTCGGGTGACTGCCGCCGGCGGTCGGTTCTTCTACCACAACCACAACTTTGAATTTCAGCGGCTTTCTACCGGTGAGACCATCTACGACCGGATGCTCACGGCTCTACCGGAGGTCAATTTCACTCTGGATACCTACTGGCTCCAGTCCGGCGGCGTGTCGATTCTCGAATACATCAAAAAATCTGCCGGCAGAATCTGCTGTGTACACCTGAAGGACTACCTTCCCACCTTCCCCGAGGGGAATTTCAAGGCGAAATTCGCCCCCGTTGGTGAGGGTAACATCAACTGGCACGACGTGATTCCCGCTTTTGCTGCCGCAGGTGCGGAGTATTATCTGGTGGAGCAGGACGACGCCACCGACTACGAGGATCCCTTCCGCGAGGTGGGCAGCAGCATTGCTTACCTCAAGAAAAATTTCGGTTAATTTCAAATTTGATAACATAAAGGAGTAAAGTTATGGAAAAGGTAAGATACGGCATTATCGGTATCGGTAATCAAGGCAAAAAGTATCTGAAGGAGTTTTTCCTCACGGACAAGACCGTGGATGCGGAGCTCACCGCCATCTGTGATATCGACCCCGCCGCCATTGCAGAGGCCGAGGAGCTTGGCTTTACGGGCACGGTCTTCACTGATTATAAGGAGATGATCGACAGCGGCCTTGTGGACGCGGTGATGGTGGAGGTTCCCCACTACGATCACCCCGAAATGGTGATCTACGGTCTCACTCACGGCGTGCACGTGCTCTGCGAGAAGCCTGCGGGCGTTTACACCAAGCAGGTGAAGGAAATGAACGCCGTGGCAGCGAAGTCCGACAAGCTCTTTGGCATGATGTTCAACCAGCGCACCGACTGCCTCTACCGCAAGATGCGGGAGATGATCGCGGAGGGCGCCATTGGCGAGGTGCGCCGCGTCAACTGGATCATCACCAGCTGGTTCCGCAGCAAGCGCTATTACGAGTCCTCCGACTGGCGCGCCACCTGGCGCGGCGAGGGTGGCGGCGTGCTGCTCAACCAGTGCCCCCATCAGCTTGACCTCATTCAGTGGGTAGTGGGCATGATGCCCAGCAAGATCCACGCCTTCTGCGGCTTCGGCAAGGGTCACGACATTGAGGTGGAGGATGAAGTAACTGCATATCTCGAATATGAGAACGGCGCAACGGGCGTGTTCGTGACCACTACCTGCGAGGCCGGCGGCACCAATCGCTTTGAGGTTGTGGGTAATAACGGTAAGCTGGTGGCCGAGAACAAGAAGCTCACCTACACCAAGCTTGCTGTTGGTGCCAAGGAATATTCCAATACCACCGATAAAAAGTTCGGCGAGATGGATAAGACCGTTGAGGAGGTAGAGCTGGATGGCTTGAATGAGCAGCACATCGGCATCCTCAACAACTTCACCGCGGCCATTCTCGGCAAGGAGCCGCTGTACGTTTCGGGCGTAGAGGGCATTGACGGCGTGGAGATCATGGATGCCATGCTCCTGTCCTCCTTCCTCGGAAAGGCCGTGGAGCTGCCCATCGACGACGATCTGTATCTGGCCGAGCTGCAGAAGCGGATCGACGCCTCCGATAAATGATATGGACACCAAAATGAAGATTGCGGTTGTCGGTATCGGTGTCATCGGTCGGGTGCATCTGGAGGTGCTCTCCGAAATGGGTGCAACCGTGGTGGCGCTGTGTGACACCGACGTGGAAAAAGCCGCTGCCGTAGGCGCGGAATACGGTTTTTCCGCACCCGTTTGGGGGGATTTTGAAAAAATGCTGGCAGAAGCGCGGCCGGACGTGGTGCATATCTGCACCCCCCATTACCTCCACGCGCCCATGGTCATTGCGGCGCTGAAGCGAGGGGTGCACGTGCTGTGTGAAAAGCCTCTTTGCATCCATTTCGAGGAGATCGACGCCATCCTTGCCGCCGAGGCGGCCTCCACGGCCACCCTGGGCGTATGTCTGCAAAACCGTTATAATCCTGCCAATTTGTTTGTGAAGGACTACCTCAAGACCCACAAGGTGCAGGCTGCACACGGCAGTGTGACCTGGCACAGGGACGCCGCCTACTACAACAAGGCGGCTTGGCGCGGACACTGGGACACCGAGGGGGGTGGCGTGATGATCAATCAAGCGCTCCACACCCTTGACCTGCTGTTGTGGTTCCTTGGGGATCCTACCTCGGTTTCTGCCGGCACGGCCAATCTGACGCTGGACGGCGTGATTGAGGTGGAGGATACCGCCGCGGCAACCTTTCACGGCGGAGAAGCACCCTTTACCTTCTTTGCCACCAACGGTGCGGCGGTGAGCATGCCTGTGGAGATCGGCTTCCGCATGGAAAACGGTGACGATCTGACCCTGCTCCCGCTTTGTGTGCTGCATAACGACGAGGTGCTCTTTGCCGCCCCCCGTCCCCGTGTGCGTGGCAAGGTCTGCTACGGCGCGGGTCATGGACCCCTTATCCGCGATTTTTACCGTTGCCTCGGTGAGGGCAGGCACTTTCCCATTGACGGTCGCGAGGGCGCGCGCGTGATTCGACTGATCCTTGCGATGTACCATAGCGGCCAGCACGAGATCGAGATCAAATAACGGGTCTTTGGTGAGACTCGCCCCAAAATTGGGGCTTGTTGGGATGTTCGCACAAACTCTTTTTTTGAAAGTTTTGATCCAACTTTTTTAAAAGTTGGCGGGTGTGGGCAGCGCCCACAAAAACGCCGTTTCTTTTTGATAACTTTTTCTTTGCGGCTCACACCTGCAAAGAAAAAGTGGCTAAGGACTCTGAAAATCATTGTGGCTACAGCCATTTGGCGTTTGCAAATTTCTCACCCGCTTTTCTCTTTGACACCGGAGGCACAAAGAGAAAAGCTACCAAAAGAGAAATGCCCTATATGGGGCTCTGCCCCATGCCCCGCCGCCTTTTGAAAAAGGCGGGCGAAAACTTCCCGAAAGGGCTTGTGCGAACAGGGCGATAAATCAAAATTTGAACCCATCAGGCTTCCCAAGGTGCGGCCGCCGTATCCTCTTGCGGCCGGCTTGAAAATTTACCCGCGGCATTGCCGCGAGAAAGGAACTACTATGAAAATGACGTTTCGTTGGTATGGCGAGGGTGATTGCATTCCTCTCGACTATATCAAGCAGATCCAGGGCATGACCGGCGTTGTCACCGCCGTGTACGACGTGCCCGTGGGTGAGGCCTGGCCCCTTGAGCGCCTCCTTGCCATGAAGGCTCTGTGTGAAAAAGCCGGCCTCGAGATGGAGGTCATCGAATCCGTGCCCGTTCACGAGGATATCAAGCTGGGCAAGCCCACCCGTGACAAGTATATCGAGGCCTACAAGCAGAACATTCTCAACTGCGGCAAGGCCGGCGTGAAGTGCATCTGCTACAACTTCATGCCCGTGTTCGACTGGCTGCGCACGGAGCTTTACTTCAAGCACCCCGACGGTGCCACGTCCCTGGCTTATTGCCACGACACACTGCTTTCCCTCGATCCCAAGAACCTGCACCTGCCGGGCTGGGACGAGAGCTACACCCCCGAGGAGCTGAACGCCCTGCTTGCCGAGTACGAGGGTATGACTCACGAAAAGCTCTTTGAGAATCTGGTGTACTTCCTGAACGCCATTATGCCCGCCTGCGACGAGGCCGGCATCAACATGGCCATTCACCCGGACGATCCGCCCTGGGATATGTTCGGCCTGCCTCGCATCATCTGTAAGGAGGAGGACTACGACCGGCTGTTTGCCGCCGTGCCCAATCCCCACAACGGTATCACCTTCTGCACGGGCAGCCTTGGTGCCGGACGCTTCAACGACCTGCCCAAGATGGCGGCCAAGTACGCCGATCGCATCTACTTTGCCCATCTGCGCCAGCTGAAGTACACCTCCGATACCGATTTCTTTGAGAACGGCCATATGACTGAGCTTGGAAACGTGGATATCCACGGCATCGTCAAGGCTTTGGTGTGCAATGGCTTTGAGGGCTACGTACGTCCCGACCACGGCCGCAACGTATGGGGCGAGGATGCCAAGCCCGGCTACGGACTGTTTGACCGCGCCATGGGCGCTTGCTATCTGGGTGGCCTGTTTGAGGCCGCAGAAAAGGAGATGAAAAAATGAAATTACCCTTTCAAGTGGATCTGAAGGACAAGGTGGTTGCCGTTACCGGTGCGGGCGGCGTACTGATGAGCGCCTTTGCCAAGGCGCTGGCCGATTGCGGCGCCAAGGTGGCGCTGCTGGATATCAACGCAGAGGCCGTGGATCGCGTGGCTGCCGAGATTGGTGAAAACGCGCTGGCCGTACCCACCAACTGCCTTGATAAGCAGAGCATTGAGGCTGCCAAGGCCACCGTCAACGCCGCCTTTGGCCCTGTGAATATGCTGATCAACGGTGCCGGCGGCAACAATCCCCGCGCCACCACCGACAACGAGTATATGACCCCCGATCTTGAGGGCGTGAAGGACTTTTTCGACCTGGAGGAGTCCGGCATCCGGTTCGTGTTTGATCTGAACATCACCACCGCGTTCCTGGTGACTCAGGTGTTTGCGACCGATATGATCAAGACCGGCGGCAATATCATCAACATTTCCTCCATGAACGCTTTCCGTCCTCTCACCAAGATTCCCGCCTACAGTGCCGCCAAGGCCGGCATCAGCAACTTTACCGAGTGGCTGGCCGTGCATTTCGCCCCCTGCGGCATCCGCTGCAACGGCATTGCTCCCGGCTTCTTTGTGACCAATCAGAACCGCGGCCTGCTCTTTGATGAGAAGGGCGAGCCTACCCCCCGTACCGCCAAGATCATGGCCGGCACGCCCCAGAAGCGCTTCGGTGAGGTGTCCGACCTGATCGGCACGCTGCTGTGGCTCTCCTCCGACGAGGCCAGCGGCTTTGTGACCGGCACCACCATCCCCGTGGATGGCGGCTTCAACGCCTACTCCGGCGTTTGATCCGATTCCCCAAAAGAGGCTCCTGCCACGGCGACCTGCGATAAAGCAGGTCTGCCGAACGATGCTTGCCCTTACGGGCAAGTGATGTCGGCTTCGCCTAATGATGTAGCCTACGGCAATGATGTTGTGCCTTCGGCAC